>JALONW010000486.1 GCA_025454725.1 Anaerolineae bacterium | reverse complement strand
TCGTGGCCGCGCTCTGGGACGCCCAGCGCATCGGCCACCCGCTGGAAGTCGGCGAACACGTCCGACAGCGCGTTCGGCTCCAATGAGACCAACTGCGCCGGGATGTCGAGGTATTCGCAGGCCACCCGCTCGACCTCTGGCAGACTGACAGCGCATACATCGCACTGCGCCTGCGTCACGATAACCTGCGGTGCGAGGGTTTTCAGCAGGTCAGCCTCGATGCGGTAAACCGAGGTGGCCTCCTGCAAAATGGCCTTTACGCGCTCGTCAATCTGGTAGCTGCGCCCATCGGGGTTAAATTTCGGCGCGGTCACGACCGGCAGGCGCGTCACGCTGGCGGGATAATCACACTCGTGCGAACGGGCGACCAGTGCTGACTCGAAACCCAAGGCGCACACGATTTCGGTGCTGCTGGGCAGCAGCGACGCGATGCGGACGGTATTTTCCATGCTACGCCCCCTTCGGCTTGAAGATGTCGAGCAGGCGCTGAAGTGTGATGTCTTTCAAGCCCAGTTCCAACACAAAATCAGCGTGGCTGACGTTGGCGTGACCTATACCGACCGACTTGAATCCACCCGCTTTGGCCGCATCCACGCCGGCCTCGGCGTCCTCGAATACGATGACCTGCGCCGGGTTCAAATCAAGCCGACCGGCCACCCATACGAACAAGTCGGGTGCGGGCTTGGTGTTGACCACGCTGTGGCCGTCGCCCAGCGCGTCGAACAGTGCAGTCACGCCCAGTGACCCCAGCACCTCGCGGGCGTTGCGGCTGGCGCTGCCCAGCCCAATTTTGATGCCGCGTGCGCGGGCTTGGTCGATGAACGTCCGCACGCCGGGCAGCAGGTCGTCCGGGGTGATGGTCTTGAGCTTCTCGCGGTAGATGTCGTTCTTCCGCGTCATGATGTCCAGCTTTTTGGCTTCGTCCATCGGGCGATCCTTGAGCAACCGTTCGAGGCTCTCGCGCCGCGACACACCGCGCAGCTGCTCGTTGTCCTCACGGGTGAAGGGCAGCCCCTCGGCGTCGGCCACCACCTTCCACGATTGATAATGCAGTTCGGCGGTGTCGGTAATCACGCCGTCGAGGTCAAAGATAAAGCCGCGTATGTCGGTCATCGGTCACGCTTCCCTGCTAGATGGTGGTCGGATTTCACCCCTAGAGGATAGCTTACCCCAAGGCCGCTGCGCCAGCCCGCAGACCCCACAGGATGACGGCGGCGTAGACCGTAATGCTGACGAGCGACGCCCACATCAGGCGACCCGCGGGGATGCCCAGCGCCTTCGCCGTCACGCCCATCACCCAGACGCCCGTCCACGGCGTGACGAGCAGGACGAACCACGTCCCCCAACGGTCAAACTGCGTTTTGACCTTCTCAGACACCAGCTTTTGCAGCCAGCCGCGCAGACGCTCGTTCTTCATCATGGCCTCGTAGCCATAATGAATGAGGACGATGGGCGTAAAGTTGCCCGTCACTGTCCAGAACAGCACCGACAGGTCATCCAGCCCGATGGCGACCGCCGCCGGGACAGCCACATAGATTTCGGCCAGCGGGAAGAACCCGGTAAACCACGCGGTGAACGCCCGCGCCGCGTAGTCGAATGCGCCCATCATCATCGCCCCACGTCCCTTTATTTGCTTGTGTGTATGGATTGATTTTAGTATACCGTCCAGACGGTATAGTTGTCAATTTATGGGGGATGAGAGATAACCTTTTTATCATCAGGACAGGGCACGTCCTGTCCGTACGGCACGGATTATCCCGCGACGTTTTTTTAGCCTATACGTGAGAAAGTTTCCTCCTGTACGGACAGCATACATGCTGTCCGCTCGATCCATCTGGAAAGCTATCTCGCATCCGACCGCCCAGTAACAACCCGGTCTCAGGCCGCGCCAAATGGTCTTGATTCCCGCCCGACACCGGACTATACTACCCACCCAACAACGCGGTTCGCCGCGCACAACTCATCAAGAGCGTGGGAGGGACAGGCCCGGTGAACACGCGGCAAAACCCGAAGCATCGGGCGAGTGCCAAATCCTACAGAGGCAGCCCCCTCTGATAGATGAGCAGAAGACACCCTTCTACCTCAGAGTCACCAGCGCAGCGCCGCACCTGTCCCCCGGATAGTGCGGCGTTTTTCGTTATCCTTCGGCAGTCACAGAAAAGGCATAGCCATGTCCAGCACGACCCCCAAATCAGCCCTTTCGACGTTCACTTCCTCGCCCAGCTATTTCTACACCTCCGAGTCGGTGTCGGAAGGCCACCCCGACAAGCTGTGCGACCAAATCTCGGACGCTGTGCTGGACGCCATCCTCGCGCAGGACCCGAAAGCCCGCGTCGCATGTGAAGTGGCGACCACCACCGGCCTCGTGTTCGTGATGGGTGAGGTGACGACCAGCGCCTATGTCGATATTGAGGAGT
Source organism: Anaerolineae bacterium (assembly GCA_025454725.1). Taxonomy (GTDB): domain Bacteria; phylum Chloroflexota; class Anaerolineae; order Aggregatilineales; family Phototrophicaceae; genus Flexicrinis. Next base: position 394 of record JALONW010000486.1, on the reverse strand, counting down.
TGGTGCGCGATACCGTCCGCAAAATCGGTTATGTCAACACGCCCGGCTTCGACGCCGACACCTGCGGCGTGATTGTCTCGATTAAGAAGCAAAGCCCGGACATCGCTCAGGGCGTGGACGTGGCGCTGGAAGACCGCAGCGGCGCGGACGCCATCGACGCGGCCATTGAGTCGGTTGGCGCGGGCGACCAAGGCATGATGTTTGGTTTTGCCTGTGACGAGACCGAAGAATTTATGCCGCTGACCATCTCGCTTTCGCACAAGCTGGTGCGCCGCCTTGCTGAAGCGCGCCGCAGCGGTGAAATCGCTTGGCTGGGGCCGGATGCCAAGTCGCAGGTGACGGTGGAGTACGCTTTTGGCAAGCCCAAGCGCGTCGATACCATCGTCATCAGCAC
>JALONW010000112.1 GCA_025454725.1 Anaerolineae bacterium | reverse complement strand
TGGCTGGCGCGGGTCTTCCAGCACGAAATCGACCACCTCGACGGGCGCATGTACACCGACATCGCCGACGAAGTATGGCGTGCGGGTGAGCGCGGCGAAGAGGAAGAAGAAGCCAGCAGCGAAGGGTAAACTACCCGCCCACGCCCCACACCACAACAGGGCCACGCACGGTGAAGAACAGCACTTGCAGGCCGTCAGGCGTCCAAGCCACCTCGCGCAGTTGGGCATCGTCGATGCGGAACGCGCCGCGCAGCGCCGACCCTTCGGCGAGGTTGGACAGGTTCCAGATGCCAGCGCCTGTTCCCAGCACATTGGTGAACAACAGTTGACCGTCCGACGGTGCGGCCACGCTCACCCGGTCGCCGATAAAGCCCGGGAGTGTCGCCGCCAACTCGGTGCTGGTCACATTCCAGAGCGTCAGTTCTAGTTCACCTCCCCCGTGTGCCAGTACCTCAGTGCTGCCAATGAACGTGAAAACCCCGGCGCTGGGCTGGTTGGTGATGCTGTCAATCACCGTCAGCCCTTCGACGGCCAGCACCAGCGTCCCCTGTGGCGTATCGACCGCCACAGCTTGGCCACTGGGCGAAAACAGCAGACGGTAGACTGGGATGAGCAGGTCAAGCGCGCCGGTCGCCTCATGCGACTCGGTATCCCACGCCGTCAACGTCCCGTTGACATCCGACCCCAAAAGCGTAAACCCGTCGGGGCTGAAGGTCAGCGCTGCGACCGCTGCCCCTGTCCCGCGCAGCAGCGCCACCGCTGTGCGCGACGGCAAATCCCAAAGCTGCACAGCCCCATCGGAGCCGCCCAGCGCCATGAACCCACCCAGCGGGTCATAGGCGGCGACGCCGTTAAACTCGGCTATACCCCGGAAGTTCTCGACCGCTGCGCCGTCGTCGGCGTTATAGACGCGGATGAGGCCGTCTGAGCCGAGCGTGTACACGCGGCGGCGGTCTGGCGAGACATATACCCCTACCGCGCCCTCACGAGGGTTGGCAAACAGCCGTTCCCCGGTCAGCAGGTCCCACCCAATGAGGTGGTCATTGTTCAGGCCGTACAGGCGGGTGTTGTCCAGCGCCAGCGCATGGGCGAACACGGTCGAAGGCGGTTCAGGGACGGCCAGCGTCCCCAATTCGCGCAGCCGCCCGGCATTGGTCAGGCTGACCGGCTCGGCGGCGCGGGTCCAGCCGCCCGGAGTGGGCAGCGGGGTCGGCGTCACCCCCTCAGCGGGCGGCGCATCCGGCGCGACTGTCGGCGCACAGGCCGCCAGCATCAAGCACAGCAGGGCAGCAAGCAGTACGCGCCTAATCATCGCACCTCCAACACGCCCTGATTGATGTCCATCGTCGCCATAACCAGCCCGAACTGCTCAATCTGGTCGAGGCCGCACTCGCCCTCGAACGGCTCGACCTCTCCGTTCTGGTTCTGGTCGGTGCCGGTGCTTAGGATGTCGGCAAAGCCGGTCGAAGTCCCCATCAGCGGCGCGGCCTCCTCCAACGTCTCGAAGGTGAGCATGGTCTGCTCGGCAGCGATAATCTCTTCTGACCACAAGCGTACGTTCTCAACACAGACGCGCACGAGTTCGGCCTCGGTCTGGAGGACAAGGTTAGCGTTGGGCGAATTGGTCGCCGCCGTCAGCGCACTGTTGATGTTTTCTAACGTGACGAGGAGGCCGATTTTCGTACCGGGGTTGCTGGCGCGTCCGTTGCCGTCGAAGTCCTGTTCCCCGCCCAACAGAATATTGAGTGTGTGTTCGATGTGAGTCCGCATCGCGCCGACATTGGGCGCACGGGCGGCCAGACCCGCGTGCTGGGTGGTGAAGCGCGCATCGGCGCGGGCGGTCTCCAATAGGCCGCGCCCACGCAGGCCAAAATCGGACTCGACGAAAATATCGACCAGCGCGTCGCTGAGTTCGACCGGCAGCAGGCCGTGGTATACCACCTCGGACGGCTCCTCAGCGCCCTGTGGGTCGGCCTCAAGGGTCAGCAGCAGCGCGTTGTACTGGGTGGCGAGGAAAACACCGTCAGGGTGCGTGTAGCTGAACGCCCCCGTGCCAATCGCATCGACCGCTACCGTCCCCAGCTTGAGCTGGTCGCCCGTGCGGGTATTGAGCAGCCACGCCACATAACCACTGCCCGCTGGCGCACGGCCCACTTCGCGCAGGCTGAGTGATAACCCATCACCGACCCCGTTGATGTTGAGGAACGACAGCCGTCCGAACGATGGGCGCGCCTCAGCCACAAGGGTCTGGGCGGCGGTATCGGGGCCGCGTGTCGCCACTGCTGTCCCAACTGTAACGACCGTATCGGTGTCATCTGGAGGATTCTGGCCGCCCAAGACCGCAACCACAATCACCAGCGCCAGCAGCATGACCAAGAGCGCCACGCCCAAAATCACGTTGGTGGTCGTACCACTCCCCCCCTGCTGGACGATGATGGTCTGTGGGGGCGGAGTCATGGTTTGCGGAAGCTGGGTGTTGTACGGCTGACCGGCTTGCCCGGTCGGTTGGGGTAAAGGGATGGGATTGGCATTGGCGAGGCGCATCGTCCCCGCTTCACTGACCGAAAGCAGCTCATCCGAAATGCCGCCATCGCGGACAGCTTTGCTGAACGCCTCATAGAAGGCGGTGGCTGTTGGGTAGCGCTCTTTAGGGTCTTTTGCCAGTGCCCTCGTCATGACCGCATCAATGGCGGGTGGGACGGGGACGCGCATCGACAACAATGGAACCGGTTCAGTGACATGCTTCATCATCATCGTCATCGGGTTGTCGGTGTCGAACAGCGCCTTACCGGTCAGCATCTCCCACACCACCACCCCAAACGAGTACAAGTCGCTTCGGGCAGTCAGGTCGAAACCTTGCGCCTGCTCCGGCGACATATAGGCTGGTGTGCCGACCACGCCCGTCCCAGTCAGGTTGCTGTCTGAGGTGGTCATTTTAGAGATGCCAAAGTCAGCCAACAGCGCATTGCCCTCGGTATCGAGCATGACATTGGCCGGTTTGATGTCGCGGTGGATGACGCCCTGCTTGTGCGCGAGGTCGAGCGCGCCGGACAGTTCGCGCATCAGGCGCTCAATCTGCGGCAGCGGGACGCGCCCTTTCCGCATCAGCTTATCAAGCGAGCCACCTTGGATATAAGGCATGACGAGGTACAGCACATCGTCAGGGGTTGCGCCGTAATCATATAGGGGAAGAATGTGAGGGTGCTGGAGGTTGGCAACCGTGCGCGCCTCGTTCTGGAAGCGCTGTTTGGCGTCCGAAGACAGGCCGGGGTGCGGCGGCAGAACTTTAATCGCCACCTGACGGTCAACGTCGGCGCGGTAGCCCAGATAGACCGACGCCATGCCCCCCTGCCCCAACAGCGACCGGATTTCGTAGATTCCTAGCTTGCGGCCCACCAGCGAGGACATGGGCGACTCCTGTGACTTTACGTCTGGTAAAACATGGATGCTGTGTCAGGCCGCCATTATAGCGCATAAACACATAGGGGACGCGGTTGCGTCCCCTATGGATACTATTCGTTTGGTGAGAAAAGGACGGATTAGAAGTCCTCTTCTTCTTCCTTACCCTTGCTGATGACTTCTGGCTCCACCGAGGTCGCCTCGGCCTCAGCAGCCTCATCAATCTCCGAGCGCGCCGCCGAGGTCTGCGTGACGCGGGCCAGCAGTTCCTCAGGGTCGTTCAAGATGGTGATCTCATCGCTGATCTTGATGTCCGAGACATAGATCGCCGCACCAACCTCAGTCAGGGTGCTGATGTCCACTTCGATGTAATCGATCAGTTCGCTGGGCAGCAGTTCCACGTGGAGGGTGGCCGGGCCGGTCATCAAGACGCCGAGCTTGGCCTGAACCGCCGGGCTTTCGCCCACATAGCGGACGGGGATGTCAGTCTTGAGCTTGGCGGTCAGGTCAAGGGCGAACAGGTCAACGTGCAGCATCCGGCGGGTAATGACGTTGCGCTGAACTTCGCGCACCAGCACGGTATAGACCTTATCGTCAGCTTGGATTTTAATGAGGTGCGTACCACCAGCCTTCGCCAGCAGAACTTCCAGCGGGCGGTAGGCGACCTGTAGGTTGACCGGCTTGAGGCTGGGGCCATAAACGGTCATCGGGACGAACCCGTCACGACGCAGTTGACCGACCTTCTTGCCGGTCACGGTACGGGGTTGGGCTTCAAGGATGTAATCGGCCACGGTGAAGAACTCCTGAAATCTGGCGCACGACTCCGTTTTCCAAGAGTCGGACATTTCCAATAGTGGGCTTTGGTCAAAAGTGGCGTCATTTTATCCGTCGCGGGGGGTAACGTCAATGCCGCGCCGACACCACACAACAAAATCGCCCGACCAATCGGGCGACCCTGTCTGAAGCGGGTAACGGGATTCGAACCCGTGACACTTTGCTTGGGAAGCAAATGCTCTACCAGCTGAGCTACACCCGCACTTCACACCCATCATTATAGCGCGCTCTGTAACGGAGTCAAGGGGCGTGGAAAGGCGTCAGCACGCGCTTAGTGAGTGTCAAGCCATGGGGAATTTCGACTTTTGGCTTGAACAGGGAGTTTGCCTAGAATAAATTATCAACTTCTCCCATTGCATTGTTATAGATGGTATCGATATTGGGGATGTGGGCTGCCTTACGGTCGAGGAAGTCTTTCAGGTCGATTTTGTAGGGAGCGATAAACTCCTGTGTGACCACCTCTTTAGCAGGTGCACTGCCAGCACGCTGCCAGAGGGTAGTGAATTCTGGGTCTGCGCCGAGATTGTTGTCCACTTCGTTGGCAAGACCCAGCGGGCGACGGATTTTCTGTTTAACCTGTCCGCCCATCATAAGCAACCACTGCGGTGGGCGGTGTCCATCGCGTTCGCTTAGACCGACCTCACCACGCAGGGCATTTTCGACGTTCTCGATATTGAGCAGTTCCTCTGGGTTGTCCCAATGTTCGTTGTTCCCCGGCCCCGACAAACCCATCAACTCATTGGTTTTCAAGGTCGTTGCACCTGTCCGCATGTTAGCCGCATGACCCAATTCATGGCCCATCGTTACCCAGCTTGGCGTCAAAATTTGGTTGCCGTGACCTTTGCCGGGATGGATGGCGTTCCCCTGTGGGTTGGTAACGAACGCGCCCCGGCTCTTGTTGTTGAACTTGTATTTGCGCCCATTGTAGGTGAAGCCTTTTTTGCCGTCCCAAGCCGAGTCGCGCAGGACGTGAAGCTGACCGGGCGCTACGGCAGGATAATCATTGGCCTTAGGCTTAAAGAATCCTATTTTTGAGGACGAAACCGCTGTCGTTTTTTCAATCGTACTGTTTTTGTTGGTATCGTCTGTGCCAATGGGCTGTGCGACGGCAAAACCGAGGTCTTCTACGTCTGGTGAGGCGTTTTGCACATTGTTGGGAAGCTGGTTTTTCGTTTCTCCAATAAAGATATCGGTCAAACTCGAATCAACGCCTTTTGCCTTACCGGGGGTTGGCGCGTTCAAAAGCGAGAGCATCCGCCGCCCTACATCAGTGGACAACAGTCGTCCCAACTCTGAAAGCGCCTGCTGCTTATTGGGATCACTCCCCACCAGCTTGATTTTCCCACGACTGTTAACGATGTCTTGCCAAAGGGTCTTCATATCATTAACAACATTTGGCAACAGGCCGGTTGGGTCAAACGGCAGCACTTGGTCGAGGTCTTTGGAGCCGTCAATCAACGCCGAATGTTCGGTGTTGACCTCATCAAGCAGACTTTTGATGGCGGTCACGTCGGCGCTGCCCGTAAAACGCTGGTTATTTTGCGAGAAATCATCGAACCATGCGTAAATTTCACGTTCGACCGCTTGCAAAGCATTGAACGAGGCTTGGTACTGTGCAGGGTTAGTTGGGGCTGCTAAATTATTGTAGATGTCAACCAGCGCCTCAATTTGGGTGCTGATGGCATGGTAGGTGACAGCCGCTGTCAGTGCGCGTTGTATAACCGCTGATTTGGGACGAACGTTTGTGGGTTGCGCGAGTTCTATAATGCGCTGTGTAGCCTTGTTACCCACCGTGCGCTGAAGCCCAAGGATATGCTGAGGGGTACTAAAAAGATATTGAGTTGGGGAGGTGGTTTGAGGGATGGAAGTTTCATCCACCAATGGCTTTTTTCCACGACGAACAGATGTTGAGTTTCTTGTTTTTGGGGGTGTGATGTAATTCATGAGGTTCCTCAAATTTTTGAGCCAAGCTCAACGATAATTTTCCGTCTACCTGCCTTGTTGACATAATAGAAGTTTAGAGCAATTTCATCATCACCAATAGATGAGCAGACTTTAACACCTAAAACTGTTAAAGGCACATTACGAAATTACATTCGAGAACTCAAAAACCTTACAATTCACATGAACCCCGCACTGAGGTATTCCGCAAATTGTTTGTGCAAAATGCTGAAAAGGTACAAAAACAGGGTGGGGTTTGTTGACGACTCCATACAGGGCGTTATAATAGAGACGTGCTTGGAACTGGTTCCATGAGCCAGTCTTAGGCAATATGTTGGATTTAAGGAGTAGATACATGGCTAAGAAATTTTCCGTGTTGTTGGTCGTGATGTCGTTGGTGATGGGCATGGTTGCCGTGATGCCCGCCGCCGCGCAGGACGACCTTGTTTTCCCCGTGGGCGAAGGCCCGTTTAATTGGGCAGACCTAGAAGCCTTCCAAGAGATGGACCTGAGCGGCCAGACTGTGGACGTGTTCGGTCCGTGGCTTGGGCCTGACCAAGAGCTGGTCGAGAGCATCTTCGCTTACTTCGAGTATGCCACCGGCGCGGAAGTCAACTACGCCGGTTCGGACAGCTTCGAGCAGCAGATTGTGATCGACATTCAGGCTGGCAGCCCGCCCAATGTCGCGGTCTTCCCGCAGCCGGGTCTGGCCGCTGACCTCGCCGCCCGTGGCGCGCTGGTGCCGCTGGGTGATGAAGTTGAGCAGTTCGTGCTTGAGAACTACGCCGCCGGTCAGTCGTGGGTTGACCTCGGCACCTACGCCAACGAGAACGGCGAGGATGATTTCTACGGCTTCTTCTACAAGGTTGACCTGAAGAGCATCGTCTGGTACGTCCCGGAGAACTTCGAGGACGCCGGTTATGAAGTCCCGGCCACCATGGAAGAGCTGATCGCCCTGAGCGAGCAGATCGTCGCCGACGGTGGGACCCCGTGGTGCATCGGCCTCGGCAGCGGTGACGCGACCGGTTGGCCCGCCACCGACTGGGTTGAGGACATCATGCTCCGCACGCAGGCCCCCGAGGTCTACGACGCTTGGGTGAGCAACGAACTGCCGTTCAACTCGCCTGAGGTGGTTAACGCCATCGAAATCTTCGGCAGCTTCGCCAAGAACGATGCCTATGTCAACGGCGGTGTGGCCTCGGTTGGCGCGACCGACTTCCGCGACAGCCCGGCTGGCCTATTCAGCGTGCCGCCGCAGTGCTTCCTGCACCGTCAGGCCAGCTTCATCTCGTCCTTCTTCCCTGAAGGTACCGAGCTTGGCACCGACGCCGACTTCTTCTACTTCCCGTCGTTCGAGTCGGAAGACCTCGGCAACCCGGTTCTGGGCGCTGGCACTCTGTGGGCCATCACCGAGGACAGCGAGCTGTCCCGCGTCCTGCTCGACTTCCTCAGCACCCCGCTGGCGAACGAGCTGTGGATGGCGCAGAGCGGCTTCCTCAGCCCGCACTTGGGCGTGAACCTCGACGCCTATGCCAACGACACGCTGCGCGGTCAGGGTGAAATCCTCCTGAACGCCACCACCTTCCGCTTTGACGGCTCGGACCTGATGCCCGCCGCCATCGGCGCTGGCGCGTTCTGGACCGGCATGGTTGACTTCGTGGGTGGCGCTGAGGCTGCTGAGGTGGCCGACGCCATCGAGTCCACTTGGGCTGCCCTGAGCGAAGAGTAAATTGCTCTAAAATAGCCACCTGCCCCAGCACACCATTGGGGCAGGTGTGTTAGAAACAGCGGGGGTGGCGGGTTTCCGTCGCCCCTCGCGTTTCATGAAGTGATGAGTGGAAAGTTGTGAGTGATGAGATAGGGGGCGCGTGATGTCTCTATCCATCATTTCATACCTTAGGAGCGCCCCAGCCGGTTGCGCCTACTTAACCCATTGAGTGTATTTGCAAACACTCTCTCATCACTCATCGCTCCCAACTCATCACTGCTTTATAGGAAGGGGTAGGGTATGGACCGTGTAATAAATGCTTTTTTGGGCATCATCATCGGTGTCGGTGTCATGATATTGTACTATTACGGCTCAAATTGGCTGATCGACCGTGGTTTGGGCGATGAAGTTTCGCCGGACGGCACGATCATCAAGAGCCGTGGCCGCCTGCGCGAGGGCATCCGCCCGTGGCTGTTCGTTGCGCCCGCCATCTTCTTGCTGACCTTGTTTTTGGTCTACCCCGCGATTCAGACCGTCTACTTCAGCTTCTTCAACGCCACTAGCACTCAGTTCGTCGGGCTGTCGAACTACCAATGGGCGTTCAATGACCCCGGCTTCCAGATTTCCATCCGCAACAACCTGATGTGGCTGCTGGTCGTGCCGTTCACCAGCACGGCGCTCGGCCTCGTTATCGCGGTGTTGGCCGACCGGGTACGCTGGGGACAGTTCGCCAAGTCACTGGTGTTCATGCCGATGGCGATCTCGTTCGTCGGTGCAAGCGTGATTTGGAAGTTCGTCTACGATTATCGTGGCCCCGACCAACCGCAGATTGGCGTCCTGAACGCTGTCGTGGTCGGCTTGGGCGGTGAGCCGCAGCCGTGGCTGACGCTGCTGCCCATCATTAATAACCTGCTGCTGATGGTCATCTTGATCTGGATTCAGACTGGGTTTGCGATGGTTCTCATGTCGGCGGCGCTGCGCGGCGTGCCAGATGAGACGTTGGAAGCGGCGCGCATCGACGGCGCGAGCGAAGTCCAAATTTTCTTCCGCGTGATGATCCCGCAGATCATGGGGACGATTATCGTCGTCTGGACGACCATTACCATCGTCGTGCTGAAGGTGTTCGACATCGTGCTGGCAATGACCAACGGCCAGTGGGAGACCGAGGTGCTGGCGAACGTCATGTATGACTGGCTGTTCCGCGGCGGCGGTGACAATGGGCGCAGCGGCGTGCTGGCGACCATCATCATGATTGCAGTCATCCCGATCATGATCTGGAACATCCAGCGCTTCCGCCAAGAGGAGATGGAACGATGAGCGCACGCAATATATTTGCCAATTTCAGCTTCGGCGGCCTGCTCTCGCGGCTGGCTCTGCTGATGATCGTGGTGGCGTGGACGATCCCGACGCTTGGTCTGTTCACCAGCTCCCTGCGCGACAAAGACCTCCGGCAACTCTTGCAGTACAAGAAAGGCTGGCGCAAAAAGGCCCCGGTCGAACTGGTGATCCGGCAGGCGTATTATAAGATGGTGACATGGATCAAAGGCGAGGTCTATGATTACTCGCCCAATTCCAATCCCAATAGTATGGTACAATTACAGACCGACACCCTTTACAACGAGGCAGCGGCCGCGCAGAGCTACTATGCCCTGGCTGCCACCCAGTTGGGCTGGATCAACGTGGACCGGTTCACGGGTGGGTCGGGCCGCCGGGTCGATTTTGCCGTCGAAGCCGATAGGCAGACCGACGTGAAAGTGATTTTTACCCGGCTCAATGCCGTGGCGTGCTGGACGGTGGCCCAAAATGCGACCACCAAGCTGTTCCAAAACATGCCTACCAACGAAAAAGTGACCGTCATTGCGGTGCGGATGGTTGGCCAGAAGCTCGAGCTGGCCGTGGCCAAGGCCCAGGTAACGGCCAAAGGGCTGACCGAGCCGCTCCAGTTCCAGGAAATGGCCGATGGCCCAGCCCTGAAAAAAGCCGTAGCCTTGGCCCTGAAGTAACTATTTCGGGTAGATGCTGAATTTTGGCCAATAAAAAAACCCTTGTCGCGACTGACAAGGGTTTCTTTGGCGGAATGGACGGGACTCGAACCCGCGACCTCCTGCGTGACAGGCAGGCATTCTAACCGGCTGAACTACCACTCCGACTAGCTGATCGCTCAACTGTGGCACAAAAGTATATCAGCCTGGGGGTTCGTGCAAGGGGGCACCCTCAATTTTTTTAATTTTTTTGCTGTACCTTGGGCGATCAAGGTTTTTTGACGGTTAAAATACCGGGGCCCATGAAAGCACCTTCTCTCCTGTTGTTGGCCTTGCTGGCCGCAACTCCTTTGCCCTCAAGGGCTTGGGGGTTCTTTGCCCACCAGCTCATCAACCGCTACGCGGTGTTTACCCTGCCGCCGCCGATGTTGGGGTTTTACAAGCACCACATCCGGTTCATTACCGAAAACGCCGTGAACCCCGACCGCCGCCGCTATGCCGTAGAGGGCGAGGCCGAGCGGCACTACATCGATATCGACATCTATGGCGACAGCGCGGTACACAAGATGCCCCGCCGCTGGGACGACGCCGTGGCCTTGTATTCCGAGGATACCCTGCGTGCCTACGGCATAGTCCCGTGGCACATCAACCTGATGAAGTTCCAGCTTACCGAGGCGTTCAGGACCAAGAACCCGGCCAAGATACTCCGCCTCTCGGCCGACCTGGGCCACTAT
>JALONW010000485.1 GCA_025454725.1 Anaerolineae bacterium | reverse complement strand
CGATGCTCAATGCGAGAGGGTCGGTAGGCGGGCATGAGCCAGTGTCTTGCGCTTGAGATAAGCTGAAATAGGGACTGATGAGTAAAAGCAGTACGATAAGAAATCGGATGGGGGGCATAGGGTAAACTCCGGTGTGTAAACTTCGCACCCCCATTATAGGTGGATTATTAAAAACCGCGTTACAGGCGAGAATCCTACTGCTCTCCCACGTTTACCCCACGTCCAGTAGCACCTTGAGTGCGCCGGGCTTTGCCGCCGCTTGCATCGCGGTGAGCGCGTCGTCCAGCGGGTAGCGGGCGTCGATGAGCGACGCGGTGTCGATATGACCGGCTTCCAGCGCCCGCAGCGCGGCCTCGAACGGCCCGCAGCGACTGCCGACCACCTTAATTTCATCGACCACCACACGGGACAGGTCGGCCTGTGGTATGCCGTGGTAGGTGCTTTTCAGCACCAGCGTCCCCCGTGGGCGCAGCAAGCCCAGCGCCGATGCAAACCCGTCGGCGCTGCCGGTGCAGTCTACCACGACGTTGGCGCGGTTGGCGGGCAGGTCGGCCAACGCCATTGGCTTAATTCCCCATGAGTCGAGGAGTTTGGCCGGGCGTTCGCGCCGGACGACGGCGCGCACTCGTGCGCCGGTCAGCGCCAGCACCTGCGCGCACAGCAGGCCGAGCTTCCCCGCGCCGATGAGGATAACCTCATCACGCGGGGAGATGTGGGTGGCTTCTAGAATCTGGAAAGCGGCGGCCAGCGGCTCCACAAACACCGCTTGGTCATCGCTCACACTGTCGGGGATGCGGTGCAGCACCGATGTATTGACGGCGAGGCGGTCAGCGAAGCCGCCGTCGTGCTGGCGGATGCCGACCGTGCGCCGGTGGCGGCACTGGCTGGGGACGCCTTCGCGGCACAGGTCACAGGTGTGACAGGCGACGTTAATTTCGGCCACCACCCGCGCCCCGACCCATTCCGGCGCACCGCTGACAACCTCAGCGCTAAACTCATGCCCCAACACGCCCTTAAAGTCGAGGTAGCCCTGTACCAATTCGAGGTCGGTGTTGCAGATACCTGCCCGCTTGATTTTGAGTAAGGCTTGGCCTTGCTGGACAGTCGGCTCCGGCCAATCGGTGGTGTAAGTTAGACCATTATCCGTCCGTGCAAGGGCGCGCATGGCTAAGGCCCCTCGTCCTCGGTCGGTGGGGGAGGCGGTAGCAGTTCACCGATGCGCGACAGCACCGGGATTTCGCCCTTCTCCCACGACACCAGCAGCGGTACGGCCACGAAGATGGACGAATACGTCCCCGCCAGCAGGCCGACGAACAGGATGGCGATGAACTGCTTAACCGTCTCACCGCCGAACAGCAAAATCGCGGCCATGACGAAGAAAGCGTTGAGCTGCGTTGCCAGCGAACGGTGAATCGTCTCCCAGATGGAGCGGTTGACGATGGTCTCATAAGGTTCGCCGAGGTGGATGGGGATGTTCTCGCGGATGCGGTCGAACAGCACGACCGAGTCCTGAACCGAGTAGGCCAAGATGGTCAAGACGGCGGTCAGGAACAGCGCATCGACCTCCCAGCCGAAGAACAAGCCCATCACCGACGCGATGCCCATCACAATCAGCACGTCGTGGACCATGGCGGCGATGGCGCTCAGGCCGTAGCGCAGCGCACGCGGCACGGTGCGGAAGGCGATGATGATAAAGAACGACACAATTACGCTGGCGGCCAGTACCGCGAAGAAGGCCGCCCGTGCCACTTCTGCGCCGATGGTCTCGCTGACCTGCTCGATTTGCGTGCGCTCTCGGTCTACCGGGCTGATGGCGTCCAGCGCGTCGAGCAGGCGCTCGGTGACTGCATTTTCGAGGAATGACCCGCGCACTGACCAGCGTTCTGAGCCGTCGGCCAGCGTCAGGCGCTGGACGGTGACTTCGCGGTCGTCGTATTCGCCAAAAACACCGCGCAAATCGGCCTCAGTGATGCCCGGCTCGACGAAGGCGAGGTCATAAATGCTGCCGCCCACGAAGTCGATGCTCAGGCGGAAAGGCGCGCCAGTGGTGGCCGTGCTGTAAATCATCGCCAATAGGCTGGGGATGAGGAGCGCCGCTGAAATCAGGAAGAACCAGCGCCGCTTTTCGACAAGGTTAAACATGCTCTAGGTTTGCCCCCTATACACCCATCAGCCATTTTTTCTCGGCCAGTGGTTTTTGGAACCACGAGGCGAAGATGTACAGGAAGGTGCGCGTGACGATGACCGCCGTAAACAGGTTGACGACGAGGCCGATAATGAGCGTAATGGCGAAGCCGCTGACCACGCTTGCGCCCGGCGTCTGCCCGAAGAAGAACAGCACCGAGCAAATCAGGATGGTCGAGACATTCGAGTCGCGGATGCTGCCCCACGCCCGGCTGAAGCCGAGGTCGAGTGCCGTCCCCAAGGGTTTACCTGCCCGCAGTTCTTCCTTCACCCGCTCAAAGATGAGGATGTTACCGTCTACTGCTGTCCCGATGGAGATTAGGAAGCCTGTGATGGCCGGGAGGGTGAGAGTGACGGGAATCAGTTTATAGGCGGCAAAGTTCATTAGGCCGAACACAATCAACGCCAGTGCCGCCGCCAAACCCGGTATGCGGTAGTACAGCGCCATGAACATCAGCACGGTGATGACGCCGATGACCCCGGCGCGGATGCTCAGGGCGACCGATTCCTGACCCAGTGTCGCGCCGACATCGGTGACAGCTTCTTCACGCAGGGGGATGGGCAGTGCGCCGGAGCGCAGTTGCAGCGCCAACGAGGTCGCTTCTTCTTGGGTGAATCCACCCTCGATGACGAA
>JALONW010000111.1 GCA_025454725.1 Anaerolineae bacterium | reverse complement strand
CGCCCATTTTTTTAAGGCTGATAATCCTAGCCCCCGCGTGACCAGACCGGCTCACCGTTGAGGATGCGCGCCAATTGGTCGGGGAATTTTTCCGAGTCCAAAGGCTTACCGAGGAAGCTGTCGAAGCCCGCCTCGTTGGCGACGTTCATCTCGCTGACATGAACAGTGTAGGCCACAAGCGGCACATGGACGAACCGTGGGTCGGCCTTCAGCCGCTTGCGAACATCGAACCCGTTCATGCCCGGCATCTCAAGGTCGATGAATACCACATCCACCGCGCCCATGCCCACTAGCACCTCGTCCAGCAGATTGGGGTTTGTTACCAGTGTGCTGGTCACGCCCTGCTCGGTCAGCAGGAGCGCTAAAATGTTCACATTCTTGGTGTTATCGTCGATGACTAGCGCGTGCTTACTCATTACGGCTTATACCTCTTTCCTGACCTTCAATTAAGCTAAAGTGTGACGCATCCTCACATAATCCGCCACACCTGTTCACCTGCACAGATGCGTCGTAGTGAGTCTGGGAAGGTGTCGATGTCGATGGGCTTGGCAATGCAGCCGTCGAAACCGGATGTACGCAGTTGGTGGATTTCTTCGCTCATGACACTGGCGGTCATGGCGACGATGGCTGTCTTCTTGTACTGAGGCATGGCGCGCAGCAGCTTGAGCAGCCCGAAACCATCGGTCGGCAGGACGTGGATGTCCAAGAAGATGATGTCGGGCTGTGGGTCGAGTGTCTGCACCCGCGCCTCAAAGTCTGAACTGTCCTCAAAGATGGTTAGGTTGGTGATGTCGAGGCTGGCAGCCATCATCTGCATGACACGTCGGCTGCGAACCTCATCCTCAACATATAGGATGACCGGGTTTAATTCATTCATGGGAAAGCCTTTCTAACAGCCGCCCTAGGCCATCGGCACGAGCTGCTCGGATTTAATCGGCAGTTTGAGGGTGAAGGTCGCCCCTTGGCCTTCCTCGCTCTTGAGCGAGATGGTTCCACCGTGTGCCTCGATTAGGCTCTTGGTGATGGGCATCCCCAATCCAGTACCGCCCGCTTGGCGTAGGCCGGTCTTGGTCTGCTTGAAGGCTTCGAATACAGCAAACTGGTCTTGGGCGGCGATGCCCGGCCCGGTGTCGCTGATTTCAATGACAGCGCTGCCGCCCTCATGGGTGGCCTTGATGGTAACACTGCCAACTTCGGTGAACTTGACGGCGTTAGAGACCACGTTGAGGACAGCTTGTAGGATGCGCTGGCGGTCGCCGCGCACGTTGGGCAGGTCCTCGGGCATCAGCAGGTTGATGTTTAGCTCTTTCTCGCGCCCCAACGCCTTAGCGGTGTTCAGGGAGCTGATCAGGACGGCCTTCAGGTCGATGTTGTCCTCAATGAACAGCGAGAGCGACCCTGCCTCAATCTTGGACATATCCAGCACGTCGTTGATGAGGTTGAGCAGGTGCTTGGCGCTGTCAATGACCTCATCCAGCGTCTCGACCTGCGCGGGCGTGACCGGTCCCATTGTGCCTTTGTTGACGAATTTGGTGTAGTTGATGATGGCGTTGAGGGGCGTCCGCAGCTCGTGAGACATGCTGGCGAGGAAGGCCGACTTCACTTGGTCGGAGCGTTCGGCACGTTCGCGGGCTTCTTCCGCCACCGTGTACTGCTCACGGAGTTGGCGCTGGGTGGTCTCCAGCCGGGAGACATAGCCCTGTGTCAGGTAGCTGACCACAGCCATGACTGAGGCCGAGATCAGGATGAACATCGGGATCGGCCACGACACCGGCACAGGGTTAGCAATCGGGCGGTAGTAAGCCGCAACCGCGATCACCGCGCTGATGACACCGACAATAATCGTTTGGCGGGCGTCGAACAGCAGACCGCAGAAGATGGCGCTCAACGACAGGAAGAACAGCGAGACCGGGGTAGGCGCTTCCTGTGAACTCATGAACACGCCGACCACCGCGAGGATCGGGACGAGAACCACCATGTAGCCCGCGATTTGGTAACGCGAGGTCCGGCTGATGGCATAGGCGGCGATGACAAACCCCAACGCAACCACTGCCGCGATGTTGAGGGCTGCGCCTTCAGTACCGTTGATGAAAGACGTAATGGGGCCGTTAAAAACGACGACAAAAGCCAGCGGGACGAACACCGCCAGCATCGACATGAGGATGGACGCCTTCTGGCGCTCATCGGCGGGAACAGCGGGGTGCGGCGTGGTCAGCCAAGACCACAGCCGCGCTGCTGGATTACCAGACGCAGGTGGCGAGGAGGTTGCCATATCCATAAGTGAGTCTCCATAGTGCGATGACGGATGAACGCAGCACCAAAAGGCCATGAATAATCCCGGCCAACTTAAGGTGCTGCTCATAGTAGACAGTATAGGGCGTGTGGGGCGTGTGAATCCGAAAGGTTTTTAATGCGCCACAAACAAAAGAACCGGATGGAGTGAAGCGTCCAGCCGGTTCTTGGGTGTTATGTCTGTCAGCGCTTAGACCGGCGGGGTTGCCGTCACGATGAACAGCAGCAGCGAAATACTAAACGCGGCGTAGATGCCCATCGTGGCGCGAGCGCCTGCCGGGGAGATGAACATGCTGCTGGCAGCGGGCGTCCCATCTGTGACGGCGGGTGCGGGGCGGTTAAGGTTGCCCAACATCTGCGCCAGCCAGATTGCAGCCATGCCGGTGATGAAGCTGGCGATAAAGCGCATCGGCAGCACACCAATGTCGGATGACATGAACGGGAACAGCGCGGGCATCAGCGGGGCGCTGATGACGGTCAGTACAACCGCAACCGGGATGGCGCTCATCCAGAACTTGGGTGGCGATTGGGTGCGGCTGACGGCTACGCCGTACACGATGTCGAGCGTCAGCATCAGCGGGATGATAATCAACAGCGGCGGCGTGCCGTCGCGGATGCCGTTGAAGCCGTTGTCGAGCGCGAAGCGCACCGCCAGAGACAGCACACCAACCAGCGTCGCACTCCCGATGAAGCGCGTGCTGTGCAGCGCAATCGCGCCGAACAGCGTGGCGATGAATGTCATAAACACCGACAACAGCCAGTCGGGGTATGAGGCCAACTGGGCAAGCTGGCGCATCCCGCCGGTCTCGACGCGGACGCGAGCATTGGTCTCGGCCTCGCTCAGGCCAGCGGCGGTCGATTCGGCGCGGACTTCATCGGCGACCTGTGCCTCCAGCGCGAACAATTCATCGGGGGTCGCACCCTGCGAGGCAGCAACCACGCCGCGCTCGTTGGCGGTCGCACCGGCGTACCATTGGATGGTGAAGATGAGCAGGAAGTCGATTAGCGCGCCGACCAGCACCAGCGCGACCAAGATGTCGCGCCAAGCGAACTGCTTGAACCCGATGCGCCAACCCGCCTGCGGCATCAGTGTCTTATGGAAGGCGGTCGCCAGCAGCGCCATCGCCAAAATCAAGATGAGGATGAGCAGGTGAGGGAGCGACCACGGCGCGATGTCTGCGCCGTAGAGCCGGTGCCAGATGGGGTCTGCGCCGACCGCATAGACCGTGAACAGACCGCCGAGGAAGCTCGCGCCCAGCAGCGGGTTGGCGCGGAACTTGGCCTGAATCGGGCCGCGAACGCGGGTCATGACCGTCCAGAAGCTCCAACCGCCCAGCCCAATCATGGTCAGGAAGCTGAAATAGAGCATCAGGTGCGGACGCCAGAAGAAGTCTTCACCGAACGGGATGCCGTAGGTTGAGTGCCAGATTTCATCCCAAACACCCGCGATGCCGATACTCAGCGCGCCCAGCGTTAAGAGCAGCGCGATGATGCTGCGTGTCGAGGCGCTTAGGGTCAGCGGGGCAGGGACACTCATGCCAGCGGGCAGCGGCTTGACCAGCAGGTACCAGCCCGCCGCGCCAATCGAGACGGTGACAGCAATCAAGATGAGGATGCCAACCATAAAGGCGGGCATACTCTCGGCAGGTGGCAGACCCGCCAAAATGGTCAAGATGATAAAAAGAGCAATCGTTGAGACGATGACTGCGGCAAATGCGCCCAGCCTTGGCGAACTATTGACCGTACCTGTATTTTGCATGGAAAGCGGACCCCCGTCCTTTCAAAACTTAACCCTCCAACAAATATTACCGCATTTCAAGCAAAATAACCGTTGATGTGCAACACGTGTTGATAACAATATTGTTATGATTTCATCAATGAACCTGTGTTAAGTTTTACAAAAAACACAGCGTCCCACACCAGCCATCAGGGTATCGACTCGGTAGGTGTCGGCGTGGCGGTCGGCGCGATGCACGGCGGCACGCCGTAGGTCACACACGTTTGGGTGACGGGCTCGCCATAAGGTTATTCGCTTTATTGCTCTGTTTGACCGACCTGTACCCAGCCGATCAGTCGGTTGTAAATAACTTCAGGCGAATCAGGAATAGGCAGTACGCGCACACGGGCTGAGTTTGGACTGAGTACGGTCATATCTAAAATGGGTATACAACTGTTTTGGAACGCCACATATTGACCGTCAGGTGACCAGAAAAAATTCTGACTTCCACATTGTAAGGTCAGCCACTGGACAATGTGTATTTGAGCGCCATCCCAGCGCGCAATCTGGATTTCACGGCTGGTTAAACCAACCTGCGCTGACCTTGCAGCCTTATGGTCATAAGGAATTTCAAAAACAAAGGCCGGTGTTTTCTCATAGACGAAAAAATGATGATCGGGATCATGGGTCAAAGATTGCCATTCGGCGGTAGTTTGGCGAGATAAATGACCTGTCGATAGGGTGTAAAGCATAGTCTCTGAAGAAAAATATGGCGCATTAATCGATTTTCGTGTGCCGATGAGCAGGTTATCGGCGTCAAGCCAGATGACTGAATAGTCGATCTGAATATCATCTCTAAATCGCTGAGTCGAGGTTTGGACGTAGGAATAGCTGTTGTCCGTGACGCGGCGTAAGTCACGTTGAACAGCATCAACGATGTAAACTTCTTTAGAATTAGAACTGCCTGCCATTTCTCCGCAGCTGGTCGTGAAAGCGAGATGTGTCCCGCTAGGTGACCAAGCGAAATCACAAACCCCAACCCCGATTCCCGATAAATCCACCAGTTCTATGGGTTGACCCTCGCCTTGCACGTCGATAAGAGTGATTGTTTGAATTGCTCCACATACACCCATTTCATCGCAGGTGGAATGGGCTACCGCCAGCGTCGCAGCCTCATCCGACCATTTCAAGCCACTAATATCAACACGTTCGCCTTCCCTGCCATAAAGTATTTCAGCCGCTCGCGTATGGGTGTTTACACGGTAGATTCGGCTGTCTTCTTGGCTGTATGATCTTAGCATAAGAAATTGGCTGTCTGACGACCATGCCAATCGGTCTTCAACATAACTGGGCGGTAAGTGATATCCGGTGATAGGAATGTCGTAGTAAATTCCCTGCTGGATATCGAGTAGGCGTAAGGCATTGTCTTCGTTAACCATCAACATAGCAATAAAGACCCAACGCCCATCGGGGCTAACCGATGCGATGACGTCGAAGCGTGAACTGCTTCTATTTGCTATAAAAGGGATCTGGAAGGTCGCATGATAGGTATTTTCCACATCGACGATATGGATAGAGACTCTATTGTTTAGCTCTTCCACGGAAAGATAGGCAAGCGCTTGGCTTAGGCCATCTGCTGTAGCCAAATGCGGAAGAAATACAGGCTCCGGCGGTTGTGCGCCGACGCCCGCCGACATCCCAAAAAACATTATCAGCGTGATTGCCAGTATTTTATGCATCCCCAACCCCCATCAGCGTACCCTCTGGTAGGTTATCACATGCCGTCCCCATACCCCGCAAGGCTGCGTCGGAAAAGCGCAGAACAGGCGGCGGATGGGCGGTGGTTATGGGTCAACAAAAACACAGCGCCCCGATTCCGCTTGGGAACCGGGGCGCTGTCGTCATCTTTATCTAGCGGGGAAAATCCCCATCGCCGGGTTAGGCGATGGTCACGTCCTCGCACAGGTACACATCTTGGATGGCTTGCAGCAGCGCCGCGCCCTCGGCCATCGGGCGCTGGAACGACTTACGACCAGAGATCAAGCCGGTGCCGCCAGCACGCTTGTTGACCACAGCGGTCTTAATCGCCTCGGCGAAGTCGTTCGCGCCGCTCGCGCCGCCAGAGCTGATTAGGCCGATGCGACCCATGTAGCCGTTGGCGACCTGATAACGGGTCAGGTCGATGGGGTGGTCGGTGGTAAGCTGGGTGTACATGCGCTCGTCCAGCTTGCCATACGACGAGTCGCCGGTGTTGAGCGCTTTAAAACCGCCGTTGATGTCCGGCAACTTCTGCTTCACGATGTCGGCCTTGATGGTCGCGCCGAGGTGGTTGGCCTGACCGGTCAGGTCTGCCGAGGTCTCGTAGCTCTTGCCGCCGACCTTGAAGGCGTTGTTACGGGTGTAGCACCACAGCACGGTCGCCAAGCCCAGCTCGTGCGCGTAAGCGAACGCCTCGGCCACCTCGACAATTTGGCGGCTGCTCTCGGCAGAGCCGAAATAGACCGTCGCACCAACGGCGACTGCGCCCATGTTCCAAGCGTCTTTGATCGTCCCGAACATGATTTGGTCGTACTTGTTCGGGTAGGTCAGCAGCTCGTTGTGGTTAATCTTGACCATGAACGGGATGCGGTGGGCGTACTTGCGGGCGACCGACGCGAGGACACCAAAAGTAGATGCAACAGCGTTGCAGCCACCTTCAATCGCCAGCTCGACGATTTTGGCCGGGTCAAAGTAGATGGGGTTCTTGGCGAACGACGCGCCCGCCGAGTGTTCGATGCCTTGGTCAACTGGCAGGATGGACAGGTAGCCTGTGCCAGCCAGCCGCCCGCTGTTGAACATCTGGGCCAGCGAACGCAGGACCTGCGGGCTGCGGTCGGTGTCGGTGTACACGTCGTCCACAAAGGTCGGGCCGGGCAGGTAAAGGCTGTCCTTAGAAATGCTGGTGCTGCTGTGCTGGAGCAGCGAGTCGGCGTCCGCGCCGAGTGCTTCGACAATCTTGTCGATGGTATAGGTGGGTGCAGCGTAGGCCATGTGCGGTTTGTCCTTCTGATGTCCCATTGGGCGAAAGAATCGCAGGCCAGTATACCAACTCTTAAAACGCACGGGTACTAGGGGAATTGACGAATCTATTTGGTCGAGTGAGAGGTTAGCACGCGCCGCCCTGCGCCAAGACCGCGCCGCCGCTGACCAAACGTCGCACCCCCTCGACACATACCCCATCCAATGTCTGGCCGATGAGGGGGCCGCTGGCGAATACCGCCTGCCCCTCGTCCAGCGGCAGCAGCGCCCACCTATACACCCCGCGCAGGAGGGACATGTCTCCGCTGGGGGCGGCGACCAGCTGTACCCCGCCGCTGTACTCACCCAACAGAGCCGGGTCAGGTCGATGAGGAAGTGCCCGCCCCGCCAGCGCAAATTGAGCGTCACGGGTGCGCGCCCATTGCGCCGTGAGCGCCGCCACAGCGGTCGGTTTGAGGTCATAGGCGTATTCCAGCGCGGCATAGCGCACGGCGTGGACGAATTCGCTGGCTTCTGAACGATTGGCGGCAATGAACAGGCCGAACCCTGCCGCTGGGTCGAGCATCACGGCGGCAGTCGAACCGATGCCGTAGCCGTCGTGAATCCAGATGAGGACACCGCCGTACTGTTCACGGAACAATCCGCGCCCATAGCGCACACCCGTCCCCAGCGGGCAGCAGGCCGCCCAGTCTGCGGCGACGGTACGCCCCTCGGTCAGGTTGGGGGCGACCAGCAGGGCGCGCAGCATCGGGACGGCCTCCGACGCGCTCAGGCCAGCCTCTAATACCACCGACATCACCCCCGGCTGGCGTGCTGACTCTGAAACTGGGATGAGCCGACCGTCTAGCGCCCGGTCATGGCCGGTCACGTCCGGTGGGTTGACCGGAAAGGCGCGCCCCGTCCGCTGTTTGAGGCCGCGCAGTGCCAGCGCAAACAGGACGTTGTGATAGGTAAAGGTGCGCCCACGCGGGGCGATGGGGAGAACGGTGCGGAGCGCGTCAGCCAGCGCGCTGGGGGATAAATCACGCCCCAGCCACAGCCAATCCTCACGCGGGTAGCCTGACCGCTGGTATACCACATCGATGAGGGATAGCGTGGCGGCGTCACCCAACGCTAAATCTGGCCACAGTTCGCCGAGCGTCGTCTCCCATGTTACGGTTCCGGCGCTCACCTGCGCCTCAATCCATGCCGCCACCAGTGGTTTGATGGCGCTGGCGACTGCAAAGCGTGAATCGGACGTGACGGCTTGGTCGGTAACGGGGTCGGACAACCCCAAGCCCCCGCTGTATTCCCCGTCCGACCAGACCACCGCCAGCGCTGCGCCCGGCACCTCGAACACAGCCAGCGCCGCCTCGACTTCACCGACGAGGCGGGCGGCATCGTGCCGGTCGAAGGTGGCGCGCCCGCTGCACCCAGTCAGCACCAGCGCCCACCCCACCAATACCCATGTTTTGAGGTGCATGTGTGGTATGCCTACCTTATTTGTCTATGGTCGCACTGGGTGCGGCCAAAAATCCCCCGATTTTCCCAAGATTTGCGCGCCTTTGGGACGAGCAGATTGTTTCGGGAGTTAATACGGTGTGCTATAGTATCGCCTATGGATGAGAAATCGTTAGACGCATGGGTAGAGCGAGTGCGGGCGCGGGGTTGGGCTGGCATGGTCAGCGCCGCGCTGGGAATGGTCGGGCCACTTGCGCCGCTGGCCGCCCAACTGCTCCACGTCGGGCAGCCAGTCGCACGGGTGCTGGCGTCGGGGTTCCCGCTGGGGGCGCTGGCCGATGCGTTGGAAGAACCGGGTGGGGTGGAGGCGCTGCGAAAGCGCCTAGAGGACGGGCCACCCGCCGGGGCGTAAGCATCATCACGAGGGGGGAAATTTTGGACGCCGCAAATCAGGTGTTGACCATCTTAGTGCTAACGTTGGGGTTTGCCGTCACCCTAATCGTGACGCAGTTCGTCCGCCGCCGCCCTGACCTATTCGTGTTCCGCAGGCAGGCGGCCTACGCGGCGCTGCCGGGCTATGCCGCGCTCTCGGTCGAAAGCGGCCAGCCGATGGCTATCCACCTCGGCAATGCTGGGCTGGGCGGTGAGGCGTCACTGCTGGCGCTGGCCTCGGCAGAGCTGGCCTATCAGGTGGCGGTGCGGGCAGCGTTCGGCGACCGCGCTCCCCTGCTGACCACCGCCAGCCCGACCGGCCTCGCGTTGATTCAAGACACCGAACGGCGGGTGGCGCGTAAGGTCGGGCGGGCGCGGGTGTTCACCGATGCGCGCTGGTACCCGGTTGGGGCGCGCTCGCTGGCCTATGTCGCGGCGCTGACGACGCTGCAATCCAATGAAGATGTGTCGTCAAACGTGCTGGTTGGGCGCTTCGGCGTAGAGCTGGCGCTAGCCGCCGAGTCTGCGGCGCGGCGCGGCCACCCGGTCATCGCCGCCACCGACCGGTTGGACGGTCAGGCCGTGGCCTATGCCTTCAGCGCGCAACCGCTTATTGGTGAAGAGTTGTTCCAAAGCGGCGCGTACCTCGACGGCGGGGCGACGCGCAAGGGTGAGACGGTGGCGCTCGACCTGCTGCGGATTATGTTGATTGGGGTGATTGCGCTGGTGGCAGTCCAGCGCTTCCTCAACGGGGGAGGGGGTTAGCGTGCGCGTGCGTTTGAGCGCTGTATTTTTAACCGCGCTGGCGATGGCTTTCGGCCTGCTGACCCTTGCCGGGTTGGTGGTGCAGGGCGACCTCGGTGCGCTGTCGCAGGCCGTCAACCAGAGTGGGATACGCCCGCTGGTCACGCTGCTGCTGCGATTTGTGGTGGTCATCAGCGCGGTGGCACTGATGGCCGGGGTTTACAACTTGGTCGCGGTGCATGTGCGCCGCCTTTCGGTACGGCGCGGCCTCGCCCCGTACAGCCTTGTGATGCTGGTCAGTTTCGGGGCGGTCATCGTCCTCAGCGTGCGCCCGCGCAGTGATGAGGCGCGCATGGTGCTGGAAGAGGTGCAGATTGCGCTGGAACTGGCTTTCGCCGGGCTGGTGCTGTTCTCGCTGGTTTATGGGGCGGCCACGCTCATCAGCCGTCGCCCAACATGGTCGAGCGCGCTGTTCATCGTCGCCACGGTGGTGATGCTGCTGGCGTCGGTGGTGATTGCGCCGTCATCGCCGCTGCTGGCCGTCGTTGACTGGGTAAATGCCGTCCCGGTTGATGCCGGGACACGCGCCATCTTGCTGGGCGTGGCGCTGGCGACGTTGGTCGCGGGCATCCGGGTGCTGGTCGGCCAAGACCGCGCCACAAGGGAGTAGAGGGGGACGATGAGCGATAACCGCGACCCGAACGACGATATGTCGTGGCTGGACGACCTAAACAACAGCGCCAGCACGCCGCCTGCGGGCAGCGACCCACTCGGCAGCGATGAACTGGTGATGCCGGATTGGGATTTATTCGCCGTGACCTCATGCCGCGCATCACCGACGACCCGGCCATCATCACCGATGAGATACCGGCGTGGCTGCAAGCCAGCGCGCCAGAAGGTGAAGAATCCCCCCTGACGCAGGACAGCGGCCTCGACTTCGGCACGCCGCCCGCCGCTGGGCTGGATTTTGGTGTGTCATTCGAGCCACCGCCCACGCCCAGCCCATCCACAGAGGTTCCCGCGTGGCTGGGCATGGCCGCCCCTAACGCCGAACAGGTCGGCGGGGGTGAGGACATCCCGCCGTGGCTGGCCGAGGCCGACGAGACCTCAGAGGAGGCGATTGAAGCAGCGGAAGCCGTGGCCGATGAGATGAGCGCGCCGGGTGATGAGGAGTCGTTCCTGCCGCCGTGGCTTCAGGACGCCGATGACCTCGGCGCAGGGGAGGCC
>JALONW010000110.1 GCA_025454725.1 Anaerolineae bacterium | reverse complement strand
TATTACATCCTCAACGCGCCAGCCGTCACCGACGCCGAATATGACCGGCTGTACCATGAGCTGGTGGCGCTGGAAGCCGCCCATCCAGAGGTCATCACCCCCGACTCACCGACTCAGCGGGCGGGCAGCGACCTCAGCGGCGACTTCGAGAAGGTCGCCCACCCTGCCCCCATCCTCAGCTTGTCGAACTGTTTTAACGAGGACGACCTCCGAGCGTGGGAGGAGCGCAACCGCAAACTGCTGTCGAGTGGGATAACGCTGGATTACACGCTGGAACCCAAGTTGGATGGCTTGACGGTCGTCATCACCTATGAAGACGGGGTGCTGTCCCGCGCCGCCACCCGTGGAAACGGCCTCGTCGGTGATGACGTGACCGCCAATGTCCGCACCATCCGCTCTGTCCCGCTGCGGATTCCAGTTGACCCGTCGGCGAATGTTCCCGTCCCCAAGCGACTGGTGGTGCGCGGTGAAATTATGTTCCTCAAGCCCGACTTTGCCGCGCTGAACGAAAAACAACGCGCCGCCGGTCTACCGCTGTATGTCAACGCCCGCAACACCGCCAGCGGCACACTCAAACAGAAAGATTCGCGCATCACCGCCAGCCGCCCCCTGACCGCCTACCTGTATAACATCGTCGCGCTGGAGGGGCTGCCCATGCCGCCGCGCCAGTGGGATACGCTGGAATACCTGCGGGCTCTGGGCTTCGTTATCCCACCTCAAGCCGCGCACTATCCCACCTTATCCGACATTATCCAACAGATTCCCACATGGCTTGACCTCCGTAACCAACTCGACTTTGAGATTGACGGGGTGGTGATTAAGGTCAACGATTTGCGGATGGCAACCGAACTCGGTTTCGTCGGCAAAGACCCGCGCGGCGCGACCGCCTTTAAATTCCCCTCACAAGAAGCGCAGACCAAGCTGGTCGGCGTGACCAACAGCGTCGGACGCACCGGCAAAATCACCCCGACTGCCCAACTAGAGCCGGTTTTCGTCGGCGGCGTGACCGTCACCAGCGCTTCTCTGCACAACTACGACACCATCGCGGCGCTGGATGTTCGGCTGGGCGACACAGTGGTCATCAAGCGCAGTGGCGATGTCATCCCCTATGTGGTCGGGCCGCTGGTCGGCGCACGCACAGGCGACGAAACGCCGATTCTGCCGTCCGTCACCTGCGCCACCTGCGGTTCACCCGTCATCCGCGAGGACGGCGCGGTCGATTACTTCTGCTCGAACCCCGCTTGCCCAGAGCGCGTCTACCGCCAGATTGAGTTTTTCGTCTCGAAAGGCGCGCTGGATATTGAGGGATTCGGGGGGCGCACCGTGCAGGCGCTCATCGCCAAAGGCCTAATCCACGACGAGGCCGACGTGTTCTCACTGACGGCTGAGCCGCTGCTGGAACTGGAAAAATTCGGCGAGAAGCGCACCGAGAATTTGCTCAAGGCCATCGAAGCGGCCAAGCAGCGCCCGCTCACCCGCGTCTTGACCGCGCTGGGTATCGACGGGGTGGGCGAAACCGTGGCCGAGTCGCTGGCGGCGCATTTTGGCAGCCTCGACGCGCTGGCATCCGCCGCGCCCGACGACATCCAAAAGATTGACGGCATCGGGCCGATTTTAGCGCAGAATATTGCGGCGTGGTTCGGTGTCGCACGCAATCAGACGGTGGTCGAGAAACTGCGCGCCGCTGGTGTCACGTTCAACACACAGGCCGCCGCCCCAGAATCCGACAAGCTGGTCGGGCTGACCTTCGTCTTGACCGGCGCACTCCCCACCCTGTCGCGTGAACAAGCCGAGGCCATCATCAAATCACACGGCGGTAAGGTCAGCGGCAGCGTGAGTAAAAAGACCAGCTACGTTCTCGTCGGTGACTCACCGGGCAGCAAGGCCGAAAAAGCCGCCCAGCTCGGCGTCACCATCATCAGTGAGGCGCAGTTGTTGGAAATGGTGGGATAACGTGGGATAGTGCGCGATAGGCTCGTTGCCTCACCCGCCCAAAACCTGCTCATGCAGACGGCGCAGCGCATACGCACCGTCTGCGGCGCGCACCGCCAGCGACAAACTGCACCCACCGGGACCAAACGACGCGCCGAGAATCGACAGGTCGCCCAGCGCGCCAATCGTCCCAGCGATCAGCCCCGGCGAGGCATTGATGTCCTCACCGATGACCGTGACCAGTGACACCGGCTCGACCAGCCAACCCCGATGCGATTCCGACTCGGCCAGCTCGCGCCCCAACGTCTCAACGAGGTGTGTCACTGCGTCGGGGCCTGCGCTGGGCGGGACGACGCTGCATAAGAAGGAGCGCGACGCAGACTGCGCCGAAATCATTACATCGGCGGGCGTGCCAAGCTGTTTTTGAAGGTGATCATTCACCAATCGCACAATGTCGGTCAGCGGGCCGCTGTAGGGCGCAAGCAAGCTCAAGCCGTGGATGTGCGTCACCGACTTGACCACGCCAGTGGTCGGCGTCCCCATGTGAATGAGCGTACCGGGGAGCTGCGGCTTATAGACATTTTTCACGCGCAGTGGGATATTGTGCTGTTGCAGCGGTCCGACCATACGGGCGTGCAGGATGCGCGCACCGAAATAGGCCAGTTCGGCCATCTCGGCATACGACAGCGCCGGGACGACTCGCGCAGTGGGCACCTCATTGGGGTCAGCGGACATGATGCCGTCTACGTCTGACCACACCCACACCTCTTTGGCCTGCGTGCAGACCGCCAGCACCGACGCCGAATAATCACTGCCGCCGCGACCCAAGGTCGTCGGTTTGCCAGCGGGGGTCGCGCCGATATAACCGGTGATGACCGGCAGGATTCCGCGCTCCAACATCGGGATGAGGTGTTGGTCGATGCGCGCTTGGGTCTGGCGCAGGTCGGGCATCGCGCTGCCGAACACTTCATCGGTAATCACGAGGTCGGTCGAGTCGATGGCGACGGCGCGGATGGCGTGTTGGCGCAGCAGCATAGCGACGATGCGCGAAGCCAATTTTTCTCCAATGGCGAGAATTTCGTCAATCTGTTGGGCGCGCAGCGTGTTCTGGGTGTTTCCTGAAATGCGCTGGAAAGCGTTGAGCAGGTCAAACAGCAGTTTGTCGAGGTCGGCTTGCAACGCGGCCAGCTCTGGCTTGCCCAGCGCCAGCCCCTCGGCCAGCGCGAGATGGCGCTGGCGCAGATTGGCGGCGATACGCCGATAACCGCGCTCGTTGCCGAACTGCGCGAGGTGCGCCGCATCAAGCAGCGAGTCGGTCACACCGTCCAGCGCCGAGACGACGACCACTACCCGCCCCCAGCGCGCTACCTCTTGTAACACAATCCCCAGCACCTGCGAGAGCGCAGTGGTCGTCCCGACCGATGCGCCGCCGAACTTCATCACCAATGTTTCCATAAAAGACCCGCCGCCCCCTATGCGGGGAAAGAGATTGCGCTGTTTTGATACCCCGACAAACGTTATAATCGCCTATTGGCCTCAACAGCCAACTTTCGGATGAAATTCTGCCAGCGTGTGCAGTTCAAAGCTGCCCCTGTGGCTTGCTTTTGATTGTCACCGTGGACATGGATTATACGTGTGAGTAACGCTATGGCAAATGCTGAAGCGCCGTCCGTGGCCCCAACCCGTGCAGCCGGGGTGCGGTTCACCAAGGTCGGCAAGCTCTACTACTTCGATTTTACCGAACACCCCACGCTGCAAACGGGTGATTTCGTCATCGTCGAGACCGTGCGCGGTCGGCAGATGGGACAGGTGATGGGTTTCGCCGAGCCGGACGCCGGGCGCGAACTCAAGCCCATCCTGCGCCCCGCAACCCCGCGTGACCTTGTGCTGCGCCAAGAGTGGGAGGCCAAACAGCCCGAAGCACTGGTCATCTGCCGCGAGAAAGCCTACGAGATGGGCAACCTCGGTGATGTAAAGTTCCACGCCGCCCAGTACAACTACGACGGCAGCCTGCTGACCTTCCTCTACAGCGCGGAGGAGCGCGCCAATCTTCAAAAGCTTCAAAACGCACTGAAGAACACCTTCAAGACCATCATCGAGATGCGCCAGATTGGGCCGCGTGATGTTGCCAAGCTGTTGGGCGGGTTCGGTGCGTGTGGCGAACTGCGCTGCTGCTCCACCTTCCTGACCGACTTCAGCCCCATCAGCATCAAAATGGCGAAGATGCAGGGCATCAGCCTCAACCCGGAAGAAATCACCGGCATGTGTGGCCGCCTGCGCTGCTGCCTCGTCTACGAATACGAGCAGTATGTTGAGGCGCGTAAGGGCTTGCCCAAAAAGGGTAAGCGCATCGGCACGCCGGACGGCATCGGTAAGGTCTCGGACGTGTTCCCGCTTCAGGACATGGTGACGGTCTACTTTGAGGGGACCGGCGTCCGTCCGTACAAGCGCGAGGACCTCATCCCGGTCGATGAGCTGGAGGCGCTCCAGCGCAAGGCCAAAGAACCGTGCACCAAGCACGGCGAGGGCGAGGCCTGCGAGTGCGGCCAAAAGCCCGGCGAGCGCAATCAAGACAAGGCCGCGCCGTCGGCCAGCAAGGATGCCAGCGCGCCCAACAAGCCCCCGCGTGAGCCACGCGAAACCGGCGCGGGTCGTGGTGAGCCACGTGAAGGCCGCGAGGGTAACGCTAATCGCAACCGCCGCCGCCGCCCCAAGAAGGATTCGTAAGACGGCCCACAAACCTCACCCCTGCCCCTCTCCTTAAGAGAGGGGTTCTAGCATGAAATGTGGTCATCGCCCTCTCTCCATCGGGAGAGGGGGTTGGGGTGAGGTTTTACACCCTCATCACTCGCCCCTCATCACTTTATTTCTCAAAAAGGAGCATCACCCCATGAGCAAGATTGATTTTAAGGCTGAGGCCGCGCTGCTGGCCGACGAGATGGTCGCCGTGCGGCGCGACTTGCACATGCACCCAGAGGTCGCCTTTGAGGAAGTCCGCACATCGGGCATCGTCGCCGAGGCGCTCAAGTCGCTGGGGCTGGAAGTGCAAACCGGCGTCGGTAAGACCGGCGTGGTCGCCATCTTGGAAGGTGACAAGGACGGCCCGACCGTCCTCGTGCGCGCCGACATGGACGCCCTGCCCATCGACGAGGCCACTGGTGCGGTCTATGCCAGCGGAACGCCAAACAAGTCGCACGCCTGCGGCCACGACGGACACACGGCCATCGGCCTCGCGGTTGCCAAGATGTTGAATAAGCACCGCGACAAGTTGGCTGGGCGCGTCAAGTTCGTGTTCCAGCCCGCCGAGGAAGTCGGCAAGGGCGCTTTGGCGATGATTGAGGACGGTGCGCTGCAAAACCCGCGCCCCGATGTCAGCGTCGGGCTGCACCTGTGGAACACTGTGCCGGTCGGGATACTGGGAGTCGCAGACGGCCCGATTATGGCCGGGTCATCGACGTGGAGCGCCACCCTGACCGGGCGCGGCGGCCACGGCGCACAGCCCCATCAGACCATCGACCCGGTGGTAACGGCGGCGCACGTTGTCACCGCGCTCCAGACCATCGTCAGTCGAAACGTCAACCCTGAGGACACCGCCGTCGTCACCGTGACACAGATTCACACTGGCGACACCCACAATGTCATCCCACAGGTCGCGCATCTCGTCGGGACGATGCGTGCCTTTGACCTCGGCGTGCGCGATTATGTCACCCAGCGCATGGAAGAAATCCTCAAGAATGTGGCGGCGGCTTTCGGCTGTGAGTACACCTTCGAGATTGACCACGCCACCATCCCGGTCATCAACAACCCGGAAGTTGGCGCTCGCCTGCGCCCGGTGCTGGCCGAGCTAGTCGGCGGTGAGGAAAACCTGCGTCTCGATACGCGCACGATGGGCGGCGAGGACATGGCCTACTTCATGGACGACATCCCCGGTATGTTCGTGTTTGTCGGCTCTGCCAACGACGAAAAGGGGCTGAATTTCGGCCATCACCACCCGCGCTTCGACTTCGACGAGGCCGCCCTGCCCATCGGCGCGGCGGTGCTGGCGTCGGCAGTCGCTGAGTACTTGATTCCCAACGCATGAGCGCGCCGCAGCCTTCCCTGACGTGGCCGGATGCGCTCGGCTGGCTGGTCCTCAGCGGCGGCGGTGAGGACAACGACACCGTGCGCGCCCAGACCCTCCAACGCCTCAAACCAGAGGGTGGAGTCGCTTACCTTGGACTACGCGAAAGCGCGCTTGATGCGGTGATGGACGACCTTGACGACCTCGGCGCTCCGACCGGCTACCTCGTCAATATTTTGACCGAGGATGACCCGCAAATCGAAGCGTCGCTGCGCGAGGTCAGCCTGATTGTGTTGGATGGGCTGGAAAACCCCGCCCGCCTGTACGACGCGCTGCAAGGCACAGCGCTCGACGCGGTGTACAACGCCTACCTCAGCGGCGCGGTCATCTTGGCTGAGGGCGGCGCGGCCTCGCTGTTCGGCGCGCACTGGCTGGACAGCAGCGGCGCGCTCCGCAAGGGCGCAGGCTGGCTGCGCGACTCGCTGGTGCTGCCCGGCATCGCAGACCGGGCGGAACTCCGCCCCGCCGCCCAGCGCGTGTTTGACCAGTACCCCAACGCGTTGGCGGTCGGCATCCCACACGGGTCGGCGTTGGTCTTGGGGCCAGACGCCCACCTCGAGCTGTGGGGCGAGAGGCCGGTCGCGGTCACGCTGGGACCGGGTTACATCTAGACAAAAACACCCCTTCCGAATGTCGGAAGGGGTGTTTCTTTTTAGCGTCTGCTAATTCCCGCCCCGGAAGCCGTCAGGCGCTTGAGGGAGGGTGAACAATTCATCGCCAGAGGGTTGGTCTCCACGTTCAGCCCGGAAGGTGGACTCTGGAACCAGCGCCAAGAACAGGTCATCAATCCGCAGGCGTCCGGTGCGGTTGCCGACCCGGATTCGCGTCACGATGCTGCCGATGGAATGGGTGTGCAAGTCAAGCATCCCGCCGATTTCGGTGTAGCCGTAGGTTCCGCCCTGAATGGGGACAACCAAGCGGTCAACCCGGCCAGATCCGTCGTTGTAGTTGACGACAATCATCACCCGTGCGCCGCTGGAAACGTTATTGGCGCGGACGTGGGCGCTAAAGACCAAGACTTCGTGATTGTTTGACAACGTGATGGACGAATTGCGCTGGCGCAGTTCGCGGCTGGCGGTCATCGGGTTGCCGTCAGGTTTGAACTGGAAACCACATGCCCCGCTGAAGGTCGCTTGAGCGTTGCAGAGCCGCCGGTCATAGCGTGTCAGGCCACGCCCGACCCAAAACGCGGGCTGCTTGGGGGCTTCGCCGAAATCTTCAAAACCGGGATTGGCAATCAGGTTGGTCGGTTCGTCGTTGTCGGTGATGTTGACTGAAATGGCGACTGTCAATAACCCGGCATAGGTCGGGTCAGCGCTCTCGATGTTGTGCATGATGATATCGGTTTGCGGTCCCTCAAAATTATCATCATCCATGACGCTGACCGTCACGGTTTGGGGAATATTCCAATCCGCAGGCGTAAAAGTGACGCTCACTGGCGATACGGAAACTTCGTTAAGGGCGTATGGCGCGACGACCACATCCGCCGTCGGCTGGCTGCCCAACACGAGGGTATAAGTGGCAGGGTCGCCCCCTTCTGTCAGTTCAAGGGTATTGGCACTGATGACGATGGAAACACCATCATTATCACCAATATTGACAGTAACCGAAGCAGCAGTGATACCGTTGTAAAGCGCGTCTGCGCTGGTGACGGTGTGACTGACACTGCTGGTGTGGTCATTTTCGGCCATATTGTCATCCACCGCCGTGACCGTGACGGTCTGCGGGATATTCCAGTCCGCGGGTGTGAAGGTCAAACTCGTTGGACTGGTTGATACCTGCGCGTCACTGGTGAGGTTAACCGTGACATCAGCGGTAGGTTCGGTGTTCAGCACGATGGTATAGGTGTCGGTTGTGCCGCTTTCGCTCACCATGATTTGCGTTTTGTTTAATCTAAACCCCAATGTTTCTTGATACTCGAACGCGCCAGCATCTACCGATGTTCCTACAACACGCGAAAAACTGGTCCCTCGCTGATCGTTAATAATTCCACCAAAGATAAGCGCATTACTGCCTACATCAATTGCCGGGCTAGCTGTTAACAGTGCGTGGGTGAGCGTTGTACCACCATTATCTGCCAAAGGACTAACCAATGGATCCGTATCGAACTGGTCACCAGTCGAGGCAGTGCCGCAGGTCGAGTCACTAACGACATTGTAACCGCCAGAAGTGATATCTCCTGCACAGTTTGAACCGGTTCCATAGATGATACTGTTTTTCATAAGCAAATTGGCTCTCAAAAAAACAGAGGCGTTTTGTGCTTCACCAGTGGAAGTATTTGCAACGACAGTACTGTTGATTATAGTGGAACTAGCAGTGCCGGTGATCGATATTCCGCCAGCGTTTTGACTGGTCGTTTGATTTCCCGATATTGTACTGTTAACAATGGTTAAATTCGAACTGTCAGCATATATGCCACCCGACCTATAAGTGTCGGTATTGCCAGAAATCGTGCTGTCGATGACTGTCAAAGTAACAAATATACCCACTGATATACCACCCCCTCCAGCAGCATGGTTATCGTAAATGGAAGTACGAGTTAGACTGTTATTTCCTTTACCAAACCATAAAGCCCCACCTAAGTCAGCTTGGTTATTACGAAAAATACTATCCGAAATAACCAGAGACGTTGCTCGGCTAGAAATAGCGCCCCCGTACAGTGATGATTGATTTTCCTCAAAAACACTGTTCAGTATGACCAAATTGCCCGTTGGGGCGTTAATTGCTCCAGCAGTATTTCCCTTAAATAGTGCATTTAATATGGTAATGATTCCTGTATCGTCTATTTGGGGAAACTCAACGACCAAAATAGAAGCACTTTGCACACCATTTATGAAGCTGATATTCTGCACGGTCACATTTGTCTCTGACGAAATACTGCCTCCACTCGGGAGAGTTCCACCACCGCTTAAACTGTATCCATTACCCTCAATCACCAGAAGTGTGTTTGAATTTGTGTTCTTGATTATAGGGAGGTAATCCGTCAGGAGAATATCGCTGTTCAGCTCGATGGTATATGAACCGTCGCCGGTCTGGGTATTGAAGCAGTTCAGCGCTGCCTTAAGTTCGTCATAAGTGCCTACAGACAGAGGAAACACACAAGACATGTCTTGTTCAAGGCGACTGCGAAGCTGGGATCCATAAATAGTGTCAAAACCGTTCGCTGCTTGCGCTATGAAAGGCACTTGTGTCATCAGAACGAAAGCCAATACATAGAAGACACGCAAGCGCCGATAAATCATGAGAAGTGTTCCTTCTGGAAGTTGATGAATGGTCAACGAAAACAGAAAACAGACAGACAATACGCATTATACGCTGAAAATCTTTGAAAATTCATCCTTAAATTTCAAAAACAAACCCGCCCCTCGTGTATGAGAGGCAGGTTATTTCACGAAAAACCGTTTCTTTACTTCGGAGCCATACGAATCGCCCCGTCGAGGCGGATGACCTCGCCGTTGAGCATCGGGTTTTCAATGATGCTCTGCACCAACTGGGCGTATTCATTGGGATGGCCGAGCCGAGATGGGAAGGGGACCTGCTGCCCCAGCGACACCCGCGCCGGTTCCGGCAGCGAAGCCATCATCGGCGTATCGAACAGGCCGGGCGCGATGGTCATGACGCGGATTCCATTGCGCGACAGGTCCCGCGCCACCGGTAGGGTCAGCCCGACCACCCCGCCCTTCGACGCGGCATAGGCGGCCTGCCCAATCTGACCATCATAAGCGGCCACCGATGCGGTATTGACGATTACACCGCGCTCACCGAGGTCGTTGGCCTCGTTTTCGGCCATCACCAGCGCCGCCAACCGGATGCAGTTAAACGTCCCAATCAGGTTGACGCGGATGGTGCGCTCGAATATGTCCAGTGCGTGCGGGCCGTCCTTGCCCAGTGTCCGCATGGCCGTCCCGATGCCCGCGCAGTTGACCAGCACATTGAGGCCGCCAAACTCCCCGGTCGCCGTGCTGATGGCAGCGCGCACCATCGCCTCATCGGTCACATCGGTGCGGATAAACCGCGCCGCGTCGCCCAGTTCATCGGCCAGCGCCTCGCCGACCTCTGGGTTGATGTCCGCGATGACCACACGCCCGCCCGCCGCCACAATCCGCTGCGCCGTCGCGCCGCCCAGTCCGGACGCGCCGCCGGTCACCACCGCAATAACCTTCTGCATATCCATAAAAATCAAACCATCCTGTTTTAGAGGCGAAAAAAAGCCAGACGTCCTTAGTTTACCGCATCGCGGGAGCGTCTGGCATCGTTGATGGGGGTTATGGCCGGGGGACTACTCCACCCGCACGACCAAGCCCTTGAGGTACGCGCCTTCTGGGAAGGTCAGCGCGACCGGGTGGTCTTCGCCCGCCGACAGCCACTTGACAATCTGCCCCGTCCGACCGCTGTCGGCCATTGCACCGAAGACAATCTTCTGGAACAGGTCGGCATCGACCGCGCCTGAACACGAGAACGTCAGCAGGTGGCCGCCGGGCCGAACTAAACGAATGGCGTGCAGGTTGATGTCCTTGTAGCCGCGTGCGGCGCGCTCGACGTGCTGCTTGCTCTGCGCGAACTTGGGCGGGTCGAGGACAATCATGTCGTAGGTGCTG
>JALONW010000109.1 GCA_025454725.1 Anaerolineae bacterium | reverse complement strand
GAAATTTCGGCGGGTTTAGATGATTTTAAGGACACCAATCCGCCCCAAAAAATCATATCCGCAACACCCTTCCCTCCTTGTGGGGGAAGGGCCGGGGATAGGGGGTCTCATCACGCATCACTCACCCCTCATCACTTCTTTTGTGACTTCACACCGTCGCCGGGAGCGCCCGTATAAGGGGGCGCTGGCAAGCCCGGCACAGTGATAAAACGGTTTGACCTTTTACATCTGTGTTCACACCACAAGGAGTTTTACCCATGACCCGTACTCGTTTACTCGTTTTGTTGGCCCTGCTGCTGGCGCTGACCGGCCTGAGCGCCGCGCAGGACGACGAGGAGCTAGAAACCCTGCCGTTTTTCGCTTCGTTCATCCCCAACATCCAGTTTGCGCCACTCTATGTCGGCGAAGAAGAAGGCTACTTCGCTGAGGCGGGCTTCACCCTCGACATCCAGCACGGCGACGAGAACGTTGGCGTCATCCAAGTGGCACAGAATGAGCCGCGCTACGGTCTCATCAGCGGCGAACAAGTCTTGCTGGCACGCAACGGGGGTATCCCCGTCCAGTTCGTCTATGCGTGGTTCCAGCGCTACCCGATTGCGGTCGTGGTGCGCGGCGAAATCCCGTTTGAGGAACCCGCCGACCTCGCCGGGCTGACGGTCGGTGTGCCGGGGCCGTTCGGCGCGAACTACACCGCACTGGTCGCCATGCTGGGCTTGGGCGGTCTGACCGACGCGGACATCGACATGCAGTCGATTGGTTACGTCGCGCCCGATGTGTTCTGCTCGGGCGCGGTGCAGGCCGCTATGGTTTACAGCAACAACGAGCCGCTGGAAATCCAGCGCCGCATCGACGCCGGGGAATGCGGCGACATCGAGTCGATTACCGTGTTCGAGGTGGGGTCGGTCGCGCCGATGGTCTCCAACGGCATCGTCATCAGCGAGCAGACCGCCGCTGAACGCCCGGGCGAGGTCGCCGCCGTGGTGGCCGCCTTCGATGCCGCCTCACGCGACATCATTCTCAACCCCGCCCGCGCCTACCTGCACAGCCTAAACTACGTCGAGAACCTGCCCGCCAGCGAAGAATTCGTCGCCGCGCTGGAAGCGCTGTCGGAAGATGCCGAGGCCGCCTTTGGCACGCCGGAAGCCCGCGCCGAGACCCTCGCCGCCCTGACCGAGGAATTCGGTTCGGCAGAGACCAACCAGTTTGCTGTGCTGCTGGCGACCCTGCCGCTGTGGGAAGGTGAACCAATGGGCATCACCACCGACGAGCAGTGGGCGCTGACCCGCGACGTGCTGGCCGTGCTGGAGGCCGTCCCCGCCGATTTTGAATTCGACTCGGCCTACCTCAACACGTTCGTGCCGGAGCAGCCGGAAACCACTGAGGAATAAGCCCGCCGTGTTGAGTCTTCACGGCGTTACCGTCAGTTTTACCCTACCGAGCGGGGAAGACCTCCCCGCCCTCGGCCCGGTCACACTCGACGTTGCGCCCGGCGAGTTCGTGTGCATCGTCGGGCCGTCGGGCTGCGGCAAATCGACGCTGATTAAGGTGGTGGCGGGCTTACAACCGGCCACCACCGGCGCGGTGACACTGGGTGATACCCCCATCACCGCGCCATCACCCCGCGTCGGCCTGATGTTCCAGTCCGCCAACCTGATGCCGTGGCGCACCGTGCGGGACAACATCGCGCTGCCGTTGGAACTGGCGGGCGTCAAACGGGCGGAGCGCTACGCCGCCGCTGACGAGATGCTGACGATGCTCGGCCTCGGTGGGTTTGCCGACGCCTACCCCGGCGGCCTGAGCGGGGGGATGGCGCAGCGCGTCGCGCTGGGACGGGTCTTGGTGCAGAAGCCGGAGGTGCTGCTGCTCGATGAGCCGTTCGGCGCGCTGGACGCCATGACCCGCGAACAGCTCAGTTTTGACCTGCTGGCGGCGTGGCGTCAGCTCAAACAGACCACACTGATGGTCACGCATGACATCAACGAGGCCGTGCTGCTCAGTGACCGGGTGGTCGTCCTCAGCAAGCGCCCCGGTCGCGTCAGCGCTGACCTCCATATTACGCTGCCGCGCCCACGCCAGCCCGAAACCGCCTTCCTGCCGGAATTCGCGGGGTTCGCCCGCGCCGTCCGTGAGGCGATTCAGGTGGGGTAACTGAACCTCACCCCCCAGCCCCCTCTCCCTGTGGAGAGGGGGAGATGACCGCCTGTCGCGGAGAGGGGTGAGGGTGAGGTTAAAACAATTTTCCACCTAAAATCAGAAAATTTGTGTGATAATAAAAGGCCAACATCACAACCGATGAGGTCGAAGCGCCATGCAGGTTATCGAACGCCCCGCCCAGTCTATTCTGACCGAGCAGCGCGGTGGGTTTTTGTCGTCTGCGCCGTATCCGTTCACCCACACGCTGTCGCCCTATACCGGCTGTGGGTTCGGCAAAACCTCGTGTGGGACGTACTGCTATGCTCAATTTATGCCCAACTGGACGCATCTGCCCGACCGGCCCGCGTGGGGCGAGGCCGCCCGCGTCAAATCCAACGCCGCCGAAGTGTTGGCTGCGACGCTGGAAAAAATGTCGCCCGCCAAGCGCGCCGGTCTGCGGATTTTCATGTCGTCCATCACCGACCCCTATCAGCCTATCGAGGCCAAATATGAGGTAACGCGGGCGTGTCTGGATGTGTTCGCCCAATATGACGACCTCGATTTGCTGGTGATTCAAACGCGGTCGCCGCTGGTCGGGCGCGACCTCGACCGGCTGGCGACGATTCCGTATGCCGTGCTGTCGATGACCATCGAGACCGACGACCAAGCCCTACTCACCCGGCTGGGCGGCGGCCCCGCCATCACCAAACGCTTTGAGGTGCTGCGCGAGGCGAAGGCCGCTGGGCTGCGGACTCAGGTCACAGTCAGCCCGTGCCTGCCGTATTCGCCCGCGTTTGCCGACGCATTATTGGCGCTGGGTGCTGACCGCTTGGTGGTCGATGATTTCTTGGAGGGCGATGGCTCCGGCGGCAACCGCACCGCGCAGAGTCCGTTTGCGGGCGTAGCCGGCTATAACTGGCGCGACAGCGGCTCTGCCCGCGCATTATACGAGTCGCTGGCGGCGCACCACCCGTCGGTGGCGTGGAGCGCGGCGGGCTTTTGTGGGATTCCCCCGCGCCAGCGCACCCGTTAAATTGCGCTCATCCCCCGTGTTGCGTATACTTTCAGGAATCTTGCGCGCCCGGTGGGGGAACATCTTATGACAAAAATCACATGGTATAATTTCAAAGTCCTCATCTTTGACCCGGACTACTACGCCCGCCACGCCCTGTATACCTTTTTGGCGTGGGACCGGCGCACGCGGGTGATGCACCGCGCCGAGTCGCTGGCGCAGATGTGGGCCGACCTGCGCGATACCCCACAGGTCGAGTATCCCGATTACGTCCTCATCGACGCCAACCATACCAGCAAGCCCGATGACCTGCGCGCCCTGATTGACAAAATCAAAGTCACGCTGCCCAAGGCGCGGGTGGTCTGCCTCGCCCAACAGCTTGACCTTACGCTGGTACAGGCCGCCGCCGAGAAGGGCGCACGCGCCTTCCTGCTCAAGCATGAGGTCGGCCTGCGGCTGGGCTGGGCGATTGTCTACAGCGAGGCGCGGGATTTCACTGTCACGATGGGGGTGGCCGAAGCCCTGCGTGCCGAGAAGAACCTGCCCTCGCGCCTCCAGCGGGTCGATGTGCTGCCCAACAGCGTCGAGTTCCCACAGCTCACCCTGCGCGTCAAACAGGCGCTGGAACTGTGGTTGGGCGGGATGCCCGCCTACCTCATCGCCGACGAGCTGGGCATCGCCCAGAGTACCGTGCGCGGCTACATCAAGAAGGCCTACCGCATCCTCGAATCGGCGGTGGATTTCGACTTCCCGCGTGAGGTGACACAGCAGGAGCGCGCCTTCCTGCGCTATACCGCGCTGGATGAGCCGGAATCATAGGGGAAATAGGCGTAGGGCAGGCGGCTGGCGCTCTAGGTTGTTGGGGGGCATGGTCTGTGCGATAATAGCGCCGCGTTTCACAAACACACCGCTGTTTATCCCACAAAACCACCGAGCGCAAAACCCCCTATGCACCCACAGCCCCCCACCCGCATTCCCGCCGACCATGGTATCTCGATTGACGCGCACCCTGACCACTGGCAGGTCAGCCGCGACGGTGTGCCGGTATTCGTGGCCGGAGTCGATGGGTTGGTGCGACTGGATGCGGATTTTGCCGTTGTGCGCCGCCTCCCGGCCAATGGCCTGCCAGTCTCGGCCATCCGTCAGGTGGTGCTGGGCTGGTCGCCGCGCCTGAAGTCGTGGCAGTTGGGCGTCCTGTTCACTCCGGAATTTGCTGAACAGCGCGGCAACCGCTGGCTGGAACTGGCGGTCTGGCATGACCCTGATGGCCAAGCCCACCTCACCCCGGCTGAACAGGCAGGCGAGGCGCTGGCGGCACTGTTAGGGCTGTCGTTCCGCCTCATCCCGCCGCTGGTCGAGGCACCGCCGCTGCCGCCCCTCCCCATTACGTTTGGCGACTGGCAGGTTGAATCCTACGACGGCGGCCTGCGCTTCAACCGGCTG
Source organism: Anaerolineae bacterium (assembly GCA_025454725.1). Lineage (GTDB taxonomy): Bacteria > Chloroflexota > Anaerolineae > Aggregatilineales > Phototrophicaceae > Flexicrinis. Next base: position 6,068 of record JALONW010000109.1, on the reverse strand, counting down.
GGAAGCTGGGCGCGGGTGCGTTATAACCGCATCTTCTGGCACACGCTCTCGGCGCTGGCGTTCACTGCCGTGAGCGTCCTCTCGCTGACCGTTGAGCTTGGCCTGCCGTCGGCGGGGACACTGCTGCCGCTGCCCCAACTGCTGCCGTATATGGCGCTGGGCGTGGTCGCCATCTTGGTCGCGCTGATTGCCCGCAACGTGCTGGAACTGCGCGACACCCCCGACCGACTGGTCGTGCCAGCCAGCGGCGGCACCGTCACCGGCTACCGCAGCGGCCAACGGCGCTGGGAGGTCTCCTCCAATGACGTGCAGGGTGTCTACGTGACCGAAGTCGCCCAGCAGTCCGGAAGCCGCCGCCTCATCCAACACGTCGAGGTCAACCTATGGCAGCCGGATGGCTCATTTGCCCATCTCCTGACCAGTGAGACTGAGTACGAGGTCGCTGTGCCGAAGCCCAAAGCCGATACGCCCCGCGAGGTCACACCCCTCAGTGAGGCCAACTGCCACACCCCCGCACAGGCCGCCGCGCTCTACCTCAGCAAGGCGCTGGGCGCGCTTCCCAGCTACTATGACCCACGCCGTGGCTGATTCTCAACGCAAAATCCCCCTCGTCTTAATGCGGTTTTAATCTTTGAATCGCAATTTGGGTGTATTTTGGTAGAACCCCGTTTTTAAGGCCGAAATATTTCTTTTGGTTACTAACGTGGGAATCCTCGACCGTTTAAGCGTGCGCCAGCGCGGTTTTTCTGACTGCACCGCACCCACCAGAAAGTACAGCACTTATGACCACCCCCCAACGCCCCCTTGTCCTCTTCAGCAACGACGACGGAATCGACTCGCCCGGCCTATGGGCTTCGGCAGCCGCTTTCCTCGACATCGCGGACATCTTAATTACCGCCCCGATTGAACAGCAGTCGGGCATGGGGCGCAGCCTGCCGATGTACAGTCGGGGGAACGTGGTCGAACGCGAGCTGGACCTCGGCGGCCACAAAGTGCTGGGCTACGGCATCGGCGGCACGCCCGCCCAGTCGGTGCAGCACGGCGTCTACGAGATTGCCGAACGCTGGCCCGCACTGGTGGTCAGTGGCATCAACTACGGCGAGAATGTCGGCAACGGCGTCACCATCTCGGGTACGGTCGGCGCAGCAATCGAAGCGGCCTGCCTCGGCATCCCGGCCATGGCCGTCAGCCTGCAAGTCCCCAAAGACCTGCACACCAGCTACAGCCGCGAGGTCGATTTCAGCACCGCCGCCTACTTCACCCGCCTGTTCGGGGGGATGCTGCTGGCGGGCGCGCACTTCCCGGATGTCGATGTACTCAAGCTGGAAATCCCGACCCACGCCACCCCTCAGACAGCATGGAAGATTACCCGCGTCTCGCGCAAGCGTTTGTTCTGGCCGACCCGCGCCCTCAAGACCCATCGCAGCGAGGACGGCAGCCTCGGCTACGCCAAGTCGTTGGACGTGGAGACCGCCGAGCCGGACAGCGATATCTACACCGTGCTGCACGAAGGGTTGGTCTCGGTCTCACCCATCAGCTTTGACCTGACCAGCCGCACCGACCCCGCCGCCCTGCGCGCTGTGTTCGACCAGCACCTCGCCCAGCCGTCGTCTTAAAACCAAACCTCACTCACCCACAGCCCTTTTCCCACGCCGGAAAAGGGCTTTTTTTCTGCTACAATACCGTCACAAGTTTTATTTATCCGGTTTGTTCGGTATTGACCGAACAAATAAAACAAGGGTATGCTGGTCTTATGGCCGACATTGAAAAGCAGGTAGGTTTTGTGGAACAGGTCGGGCTGTACTTTGAGGGCGTCGGGCTGGCGCGCATCGCAGGCCGGGTGATTGGCTGGCTGCTGATTTGCGACCCGCCGCACCAGACCCAGCCCGATTTGGTCGAGGCGCTGGGCGCGAGCAAAAGCTCCATCAGCGTGGCGCTGAAAGACCTGACCACACTGTACTTGGTCGAGCGCTTCACCCTGCCCGGCGACCGGCGGACGTACTACCGCACGTCGAAGGATATGTGGAGCCGGTCGTTCCGCGCCCGGATGCACCAAATCAGCGAACTCAAGGCGCTGGGCGAGGCTGGTCTGGCCGCGCTGGAAGGCGAATCACCGGAACGGCTCAAGCGCCTATCGCTGATGCGCGACATGAACGCCTTCATGGCCGAAGAATTTCCCAAACTGCTGGACAAGTGGGACGCCATCAAGCGCGAAAAGGGCTACGACGACTTGTAGGGGTCAAAACCCCTCAAACTTATACAAAGGCACACGCACCATGACGAAAATCCTCCTCATCACCATCGGCTCGCGGGGCGACATTCAGCCCTTCATCGCGCTGGGCAAGGGCTTACAGGCCGCTGGGCATACAGTCGCTCTCCAGACGGCGGAGTCCTACCGCCCGATGATCGAGGCGCACGGCATCCCGTATCAATATATGAACAACGGCTTTATGGCGCTGACCGAGTCAAAGGCAGGACAGGCAGCCACCGAGGGCGGCGGCAAGGGTTTTGCGCTCATCAAACAGGTGATGCCCCTGCTGCGGTCGATGCTTGATGACGAGTGGGCGGCGGTGCAGGCCTTCCAGCCTGACATGGTGGTCTACCACCCCAAGTCGCTGGGCGGCTACCATTTTGCCGAGAAGCTGGGCATCCCGGCCTTTTTGTCGGTGCCGCTGCCGCTGTATACCCCGACCGGCGCGTACCCCAACCCGGTCGTGCCGCCGCTGCCGCTGGGCGCGGGCTATAACCGCTTCACGTATAAGCTGATGGGCTTGGCGACCGCGCCGTACATGGGTGTCATCAACGATTTTCGGGTCAACGTGTTGGGGCTGCCCAAGCGCGGGCGCTTCGCCAATGAACTCGTTCAACCGGACGGCACACCGACGCAGGTTTTGTACCCCTACAGCCGCCACGTCCTGCCCGTCCCAGACGACTACCCACCCAGCGTCCACGTCACCGGCTATTGGACATTGGATGATAATTCCACCAGCTACACCCCACCCGCCGACCTTACGGCGTTCCTCGCGGCGGGCGCGCCGCCGGTCTATGTCGGGTTTGGCAGCATGTCGGGCGCGAAGGCCAGCCAGCGCGCCGAAATCGTCCTCGAAGCGCTGGTGAAGTCGGGTCAGCGGGGGGTGTTGGCGAGCGGCTGGGGTGGCCTTAAACCGTCGGCGCTGCCGGACAGCGTGTTCATGATTGACCAAGCGCCGCACGGTTGGCTGTTCCCGCGCATGGCGGCGGTCGTCCATCACGGCGGGGCGGGGACGACGGCGGCAGGTCTGCGCGCTGGCAAACCGACTGTCATCGTCCCGTTTATCGCTGACCAGCCATTTTGGGGGCGAGTGGTGGCGGACATCGGCGCGGGGCCAGCGCCCATCCCACAAGGCAAACTGACCGCCGATAACCTCGCAGCGGCCATCACGCAGGCGGTCGGCGACTCGGCCATGCGCCAGAAGGCCGAGTCGGTTGGGTCAGCCCTGCGCGCCGAGGACGGCGTGCGCGCCGCCGTCGAGGTGATTACGGCACGGCGAAGGTAGAATATTGAATTCACTCAAGCAGCAGTGACTCGACCAACTGGCGGATTTTCTCTGGCGCGATGTCGCTCTGGTCGGTCTTGGAGTAGATGGTCAGTAAGACCACACGGTCAGCCAACTGAACATAATAGATGATCCGGAAACCGCCGCTTTTGCCGCGCTGGGCGGATGAATTCGCCACACGGACTTTGTAGGTTTGGTAGCCAACCCCACTCATTTGGTCGCCGGGAAGGTCGCCTTGTTCGAGTTGGCTAATTAACGGGTCGATATCCTTAAATACATGGCGGTAGCGCCGTCGGAGGTCTGCCAAGTTTGCCTCGAAGTGGGGGCTAAAAATGACCGCCTTAGATTTCATCATCATCCCCGAACTGCGTCCGCAGGTCGGCCAATGCCTCACGCGCCGGGCGGCCTTGCCCCGCCTTGACCTGTTCAATCGCCGTCCGCAGCATACCGAGGACAGCCTCGTCCGATGGGTCTTCGAGGTCGCCGAGGTCAACCGAGGTGTCCTCGTCATCATCCAGCCCGCGCACATACGATTCCAGCGCGTCGCGGACGACTTCGTTGATGGGCGTGTGGCGACGCTCGGCCTCATCCTTCAGGCGGGCGTAGGCTTGCGGCGACAGCAGGGTTTCCAGCTCAACGGTCATGGGGTGTCGCTCCATCATCAGAGTTTTTAGTAGCATAACATAGGTTTGGTGATGTTCAGCCCACATCACTCACGCCATATCAAAAAGCCAGCCCAATGCGATATGCAAAGGACTGGCTTTTTTTGCTACTGTTTTGACTGGTTTTAGCCCCCGGTCGTAAAGCCGATGGTCGTGCGCGGCTTGCCAAAGGGGTTGATGGCGCGCACCGCCAGCGTCAGGTTGCGGTTGGCTTGCAGACGCCGCGCCCCCTGCGCCGCAAAGTCGAAGGTGCAGGTCGGATTACAGCCGAGGTTGGCCGCCTTGCGTTCCACAGTGTAAAACACCTCGCCGTTGGGGCGCAGGATGGTCAGCTGGTAGCGCACCGCGCCGATGCTGTGCGTCCACGTCACGACCGGAAGGCGGCTGACCCCGGTCGCGCCGTTGGTCGGGCTGGTGAGGGTGACGGGCGCGGGCGGCGCGCCTTCCAACTCGTGCGCGCCGATGTCACAGGCTCCGCCCTGTGGGCGGGCGACGCCGCGCTGGTCAACCGCTGGGCAGTTCGCGCCCGCGTTGACCGCTGGGCTGTCCAGCTCTGGTGCGAGAGTTTGGGTCTGCCCCAGCGCCAGCGATGCCCGCGCTGGGACAAGTGTGGTCGTCAGGCGGGCGTTGGTGGTCGGGATGCCGCCGCCGCAGGTGTTGCTGGGGTGCTGGAGGTTGCGCCCGCCGTTGGTAATCGTCCCCATGCACGACCAAACCCCGTTCCAGCCGCCGGTGTTGCCCAAAATGATGGTATTGGTCAGCGTGACGTTGCCGTGGATGGCCGCGCCGACGCTGGTCGGGTCGCTGGGCATGGTGTTAAACGCGATGGTGCTGTTCGTAACAGTCGATGAGGTGTTGGCGCTGAACAATCCTGCCGCGCTGCCGGGGTTCAGGATACGGTTGTAGGCGATGGTCGAGTTAAGGACGCGGAAGTTGGTCCCCGGCCCCGTCCCACTGATGCCCGCGCCACGGGTGAGGGCAGTGTTGTTGGTGACACTGCTGTTAATCAGGTCGAGGCGGTACGAGCCGCCCTTCCACAGCCCGCCGCCGCTGCCCAACTCGGCGTGATTGCCGTCGATGGCGGTGTTGCGGATGAGCGTCTTACCGCTGTAACTGCCGTTGACGTTGTGCGCCCACGTGAAAATGCCGCCGCCGAGGTTCTCCGCCCGGTTATCGAAGATGTGGCTGCTGCGGATGGTCAGCTTGCCCGCGTCGTTGTAGATAGCGCCGCCACCGCCCGGTTCTGGGCTGGTTGAACGGTTGCCGACGAAGCGGCTGCGCTCAATGGTGAGCACGCTGAGGAGGTTGTTGATTGCGCCGCCGTTGGGCGACACATTGTTGAGGAACGTGCTGTCGCTGATGCGGACGATGCTGGTGGTATCAACCGCAATCGCGCCGCCGCCGTGGTAGGGGTGCCTCTCGGCAAGGGCGCGGTTGTCGGTGAACGTGACGTTCTCGACTGTCAGGCGGTTCTCATAACCGCTGTAGATGGCCCCGCCCTGATTGGCGGCGCGCTCGCCTGCCGGGTCAAAGGCCGCCCGACCACGGGTCAGCGTGATGTTGCGGACGGTGAAGCTCAAGTTGCGACCCGACGCGGTATAGATTAGGCGGGTATTGTGGCTGCCGTCCAACATAATGAGGCCGCCGCCGTCCAGCACGTAGGTCGCGCCGGTGCGGTCAAAGCGGAGCTGTTGGGTGAGGGTGATGGTATGGGGCGACCCGCCGCAGTTGAATGTCACCGTGCCGCCGCTGCCCGTGTTGGCCGTGCTAACCGCCGTCAGCAGCGCCGACTGGGTGCAGCTTCCGGGCGTCCCCGTCCCGACCACCGCATCGGCGGCGCGGGCGGGCAAACTGACACTCAAGCCGAGCA
>JALONW010000484.1 GCA_025454725.1 Anaerolineae bacterium | reverse complement strand
ATTATGCCCCAGAAAATGAGAAATATCAATTTAGTTTAGGGATATTTTAAGCCTTCAACCATGCAGCGCCTGCTCATAGTCCTCTGGTGTGTCGAGGTCAGTGATGACCGAAGTGGTATCGACGGGGAGGAGATGCACCCGGTCGCGGTGGCGCGCCAACACCTCGCGGGGGGCTGAACCGTCGGGGAGTGCCAGCAGTTCCGGCCACAATTCACGGCTGAACAAAACCGGATGTCCGCGCTGTCCCCGGTAGGTCGGCGCGAGGGCAGCAGGACGCTCCACCTGCCAAGTGGCGATGATGTGTTGAAGCGTCTCGACCTCAATCAGCGGTTGGTCAGCCAGCATGACCAGCACCGCCGGGCAGAAGTCAGGTAGGGCGCGTAAACCAACTTTGAGTGATGATAAAATTTCTCCTTTCGCGTAGTCATTATTATAGACTACCTTTGTGCCGTGGTTTTCAGCAATCATGGTTATCGTGTCAGCGGCGTGGCCGGTCACCACCATCAGCGGCATAGCCCCGGCACGCTGGGCAGTTTTGATGACTTGGCTGAGAAGTGTTTCACCGTTTTTCCACGGCAGCAGCTGCTTGGGCTGTCCCATGCGTGACGACAAACCCGCCGCCAGAATCACCGCGCCGACAGGTTCGGTCATCGGAAGGATTTGCCCCGCCGGACCGCGATAATCTCAGCCATGATTCCGACCGCGATTTCTTCCGGCGTCACCGCGCCGATGTCGAGGCCGATAGGTGTGTGGATTCTCGCCAGTTGTTCAGCCGGGATGCCTGCCGCTGTCAGCCGTTCGACGCGCTTGGCATGGGTCTTACGACTGCTGAGGATGCCGATATAGGGCGCGGGGCTGGGCAGTGCGAGGCGCAGCGCGGGGTCGTCGATTTTGGGGTCGTGGCTGAGGACGACGACATAGCTGTGTGCGTCGAGGCCGAGGGTTTCCAGCGCCTTGTCGGGGTAGGTGTGGTGGATGTCGCTGATGTGCGAAAAGCGCTCTGTGCTGGCGAACGCGCTGCGCGGGTCAATCAGGCTGACGCGGAAACCGAGCATCTGCGCCATCTTGGTGAGCGGTTGGGCAACGTGCGCGCCGCCAATCACAATCAAGCGCGGGCGCGGCTGGATGACCTCAATAAATATGTCGTAATCATGGGTGGTGGTGCGCTCGGTCTGGCCGCTGTGGAGTGCGGTCAGCGCCGCAAAGGTCAGCAGGTCAAGCGCGTCGGGGTTCCCGACGGCATAAGCCAGCCCCGCCGCATCGACCACCACTTTGGTCCCCAGCGCGCCACCGCTGACCACCGTTACGACGGCATAGGTGGTTTCATCGGCGGTGCGTTGGGTCAAAGCCTCTGCCAGCGCCGAGTCCAATGGTTCGACATAGATGTCTATCTCACCGCCGCAGGCCAATCCGACCTCCCATGCCGCTTCGTCGGCGACGCCGAAATGCAGCAGGCGCGGCATGTAGTCGTTCAGCGACGCGACCGCCTCATCAATCACTGTGCCCTCGACACACCCGCCGCTGACCGAGCCAATCATGGCGTGCGGTGGGGTGACGGCCAGTTTCGCCCCCGGCTGGCGCGGCGATGACCCCCATGTGCTGACCACGGTGGCCGTGGCGACGGGTTTACCCTCATTCAGCCAGTCAGTGAGCTGTGGAAGAATGTCACGCATAGTCATTTTCACCATCACTACGGAGCTGGCGGGCGAGCGTACCGAAAAACTGCCGGGCAATCATCATCACCACCGATTTGACGATGGCGGGCGGCGCGGCCTCAAACTTACCGGTCATAGTGGCTGTACCCGTATAAGTGAGGTCGGTGAAAATTGGGTTTTCGGGGTCGGGCTGCAACGTAATCAACGCCGAGCCGGTGATGCGCGACTCATCACCGCCGCCGCTGACAGTCAAACGGTACTGCGACGGCGCGGACAGTTCACTCATCCGCACCTCGCCGCCAAATTCGGCGTTGATGGCGATGAAAGCCAGCGAAATCCGTGCTGACCACGCCAGCGACTCACCTGGGATAGGTGTCAGCGACTGCACGCCGGGGATGGCCTTCGCCACGGTGTCGGGGTCGGTCATGGCCGACCAAACGACGGCCTGTGGGTGTTCAAACGAATATGTCCCAGCGATGTCCAAGATGGATAACCTTACAGCCCTGATGAGATGAGACCGATGAGTGCGCCCGCAAGGATGAGCCATGTGGCGGACGATATACATGTCTGTTTAGTGCTGGCACGTACGGACCGTGTTCGCGCAATCAACGAACTCCTGAACGTCATCTGGCGTATGACCTAATCCCAGAACTTGAACGTAATAACCAACTTCAAAGTCCAAATTCTTGTAGATACCCGGAGCAAACAAAAGCGCATGCCGATCGCTAGAGAAATGTTTTTCACATGTAAAGGTCTTGTGTTCGTCGCTGTATGGGTCTTGTGTAGCTTCGATTACTTTTTTGATATACGCAGAATCGTCAGTGTCGTGAAAGATCTTCACAGAGTCGGGCCACTGAGGAGGATTAGGCTCATTGGATCTACTAGGCTCGTTGACCTTGATCGTAGTAGAGGTAGGAACGGACGAAGCGGCTGTCGTCGAGTCAACTGTTGGGCCAGCAACTCCTCGGCCAATGTCATGCTTGGCCTTCTTATTCGATAGATTCTGGATCGCAAGCATTCTGATGGGAGACTTCTTGAATTAACAGCAGTTCATCTCGAACTTTTAACACAGCGTTTAAGAATCCGCTTCTTTTGCGAAATTATGAGTGTTTAGAAGAGAAAAATGTGCACCGAGAGAAGGAACTGAACGATGGATCACGACTCGCGAGCAGAAAGCGAATTGATGAAAAGATTGCATGGATTATGGAT
>JALONW010000483.1 GCA_025454725.1 Anaerolineae bacterium | reverse complement strand
TGTTCCAAGCGAAAATCTTCGCCCGTGGTGAGGTGGTCGCGCCGCTGGTCGAACCCGCGCGGGCGTACTGGCAGCCGTTCGTCATCGAATATGAGGACGTGCGTTTCGGCAAATATCCCCCGGGCTGGCCCGCACTGCTGGCGGTCAGCCTTGTGATGGGAATGGGCGCGTGGGTCAACGCGGCGATGGCCGCCCTAACGGTTGTGCTGGTCTATCGGCTGGGCGCTGACACGTTTGGGCGCGACGCCGGTTTAATCGCCGCCGCGCTGGTCACGTTTAGCCCGATGGCGATTTTACTCAACGCCTCACTGATGTCGCATACCTCGGCGCTGACCTTTGCGACGCTGTTCATGTGGGCGATGGCGCGAATCGAGCGCGGCGGCGGGCTGCGCTGGGGCGTGGTCGCCGGGCTGGCGCTGGGCGCGCTGGCCGCCAACCGACCCCTCAGCGCGCTGGCGGTGGCCGCCCCGTTCATCCTCTGGAACGGCGTGCGCGTGCTGAAATCGCTGGTCGGGCGGCACGGTTTGACCGTGCGCCAGACACTTGCGCCGCTGCTGGCGCTCTCGGCCTGTGCACTGTTGGTGGCCGCCGCCGTCCCGTGGTTCAACTGGGCAACCACGGGCGACCCTTCCGCCAATTTATATACACTCGTCCCCGGCTGGGAATATGACCGGGTGGGCTTCGGCCCAGACATCGGGCGCAACGGCCACACGCTCACTAAAGGCATCCAGTTTGCGCGCTATGACCTGAGCATGACCGCCGCTGACCTGTTCGGCTGGCAGGCTGCGCCGTGGTCGCCGCTGCTGACCGATTGGGCGGTCGGGATTGCGCCGCCGGGGATGGTCGCCGACTCGTATTGGCCTGCAGCTGGCTTGAGCTTCATGCTCCTGCCGCTGGGGGTCGCGGTCGGTCTGCGCCGGACGTGGGGCTACATCTGGGCGGGGGTCGGGCTGGCGTGGGTATGGAGCGCCGCCACCTTCAATTACAGTCAGCCGGAATTATGGGCGGTGTTCGGCATCGGCTGGCTGCTCACCGGGCTGGTGATGACTGCATGGGCACACGATGACCGCCGCGCCGCATGGACGTGGCTGGTGGTCGGGGTCTTGTTCAGCATTGTGGCGGCGCACATGGCCTATTGGATTGGCTCGCAGCGCTACAGCACACGCTACTATTTCGAGGCGGTGACGGCGGCGGCGCTGCTGGCTTCGCTCCCGCTGGCGGCGCTGGCACGCCGCGAGGGCGTCTGGCGTTGGGTGGTGTATGGCGGGCTGGCCGCCGCCTGTTTGGTGAGCTATCTGGGCTACAGCGTCCCGCGTGTTTCCGCGCTGCGCGGCTATAACCGCGTCACCGCCGAGGTGTTAGATGGGGTAGCGGCGCGCCGCACGTCTGACGCGCCGGTTTTGGTCATCGTGACCGGGGCGGATGCGCGCTGGCGCACCCGTGGCGCATTGATGGCGGTCAGTAGCCCGTTTCTAGACGGCGAGATTGAAGTCGCCTATGACGACCTTGCCCGACCCGACCGGCGCGAGGTGATTTTGAGCCGGGCGGTTGGGCGTCAGGTGATTGAGATGGGCGCGGACGTGAACGATGTCTGGTTCACCGACACCTGCACCGAGTCCGGCTGCCCGCCTGCCAACGCTATCGATAACCCATCGCCGCTGGGCGAGGGTGGGTAGGGCTATTTGTCTCTCTTCTCTTCCAAGTTCATATCGTCTTCCATGGCGCTGGGATGGAATTCCTCCCCCCAATTGTTTCCATCGGGTTCGTTCTCGTACGAGGTGTCGTAGCCCCCACCACCAGAGTTTGAGACCGTCCCACCCTGTTCAAAGCTGTACATGCCAGAGGTCGATGGCCCGTGGACGCCCTCTGGGACGTTTTTGGTCTGTTGGAGAGATTCTCCAAGCGCGTTAACTACCTGCTCGAATGACATGGTAGCTGGTTTGGTGTGGTTCATTGTGTCAAACTCAATGATGACCGGTGCGGTATAGGTGTTGGGAGCAGTCTCAAAGTAAAAGTGGTACTTAATGCTGGTTGCGACCGGGATAGTCTTGCCAAACACATCCATATCTTCCTTCATGGCAATCACCACGAGGTTGAGTTTGAGGTTGGGGCTTTCCTTCATCTTTCTCTTTAAACCGGTCTCATAACTGAGCATCTCGGTATTGGCTGCCGCGGTACCTAAGACTAAATTCTCGCGGATCTGCTGTGGCTGGTTGGTACGTTCTAGAAGCGCCTCTGACCGGCTGGATAGGTCGGGGACATGTGTTTCCCCAATACTGAAGGCGACGAGGTGCAGCCACTCCCACGCCCGGTTATGGGGGCAAGGGAACCCCAACTCTTCAGCAGCTCGGTTTGGGCTGACGTTTTCCATGACCCGTGATTGGGTGACGTTGCGTTTACTGGTCTGAGGGAGGTCGCCATAGGTTTGGCCGAGTGAGAACGACATTTGGGGGATTGTCTCGCTGGTATCAGGCATTCCACCCATCGGGTAATGCACCAGCCCACCCATACCGCTGGAAATCGTCTCCATTGTTTGACCGCCCTTTTTGTCATAACGGAACGGGAAGGGGGGCGTCATAGAATTTGATGTGCTTCCACCGCTGTCCATCGGTGCGGCACCCACTATCTGGCGTGCTTGATCGATGGTGTAGCTGTTGCCGTCATCGTGGTGAAGCTGCTGAATCTGTTCCCGCTGTTGTTCATTCAGTCCTTTCATGACGATGGTATTTTTGGCAATGGTACGTCCCGATTTATAGCCAATGATGAGGCGCTGGAGGCGGTTATCACCGGTCTGCGAGAGCCGCTGGAGCAGTTGGCGGGTCGCCCGATTGCCAATGCTGCGTTGGAGTTGGATGACAGCGTTCAGCGGCGCGGAC
>JALONW010000482.1 GCA_025454725.1 Anaerolineae bacterium | reverse complement strand
AAGCAGCGGTTGGACATGCGCGGCGCGCAGTACTACGACGTGCGGCGGCAGCAGGTCTCGCCGCAGAACACCACCCCCGGCGGCGTCAGTGACCGCTATCTGACCCGTGATTACGCCGACCACGAGAGCCAAGTCACGCTGCGGCAGGGGCTGTACCTGCACTGGTCGGTCACGGACGCGCTGGCGACGATGCGCCAAAGCCCGCTGACCGGGGACGGCTTGGCCTTCCCGCGTGTGCCGAACCGCTGGCTGATTACACGGACGGTGGTTCACAGCAACGACATCATGCACTGGATTATTGAAAGCGATTACCTGTCGGAGCCGGTGCGCGGCGCGGAACAAGAGATGGCCTTCGCACCGCAGCCGCAGGTGGACGCCGACCCGGACAGCTCAACCAGTGCCAGTTATACGCAGTTTCCAGTCACGCTGGCGGCGCAGATGGCGCGGGTATTAGCAGAGGGAGTCAGCGCGCCGCCCGACGCCATCTACCCATACCGTTTCATCGGGCGTCAAGTGCCGTGGGCGGCGTGGGATGAACACGCGGGGACGGAACATGTCTATTTGTCCGACATGCTGCCGTCAGGTCTGACGGTGGTCGGCTACGGCGAACCGACCTTCGCGGCGGTGTTCGCCAACAGTCGCACGGTCTTCGGCTTCCACGATTTGACCGCCAACCGCGAGACCCCCTACCGATATGACGTGGTGGGCTGGTATTCCGACCCGGCGGACGACTGCCTGATGAATTTTTGGCAGATGCCCGGCGCGCAGACCGACGCCGACCGCTTCGCGGCGCTGGCCTCGGAATATCATTGGCAGGTCGAGGAATCTGATGGGGCGGTGTTCCCGTCGCGGACGGTGCTGTATTCCAGCCTACAGGTCACGCCCAGAGACATCGACGAGGCGGGGACGGCGGCGGCACAGACCATCCCGGTAGACCTCGCCGTCGGCAACACCGGCAGCGAGGCGCTGGCGTCGTACCTCGCTACAACCATCACCGATAACGACCACGATAAGCAGGTGGTCGAGGCGCGGCTGGACGCACTGCCGCTGCTGCACCACCTCCACGGCGCGCAGGTCGATGTCGGTCGGCGCTTGCAGCAGCTCCGCCATCAGCGTGGGTTTAAGGGTCAGCACGCCGGGCGGCTGTGGGCGGTGCGCCCAGCCACCGGGTCGAATAATGCCCAGCGCGCCAGCCAAATGCCAACCTCACTCCCACCGCTTGTGCCGCTGCCGGAGTCATTCGCCAGCGCGCTAAACCAACTCAACCGGGCGCAGGACGCCTACGACCGCCTGCAAAATGTCATCGCTGATTGGCAGCACCGGCTGTTTGCCGACTGGTATAAATATGACCTCTCGTTCTACGCGGAGCCGCAGGTCACGGCGTGGGACTGCTTCGTCTACCAGCGTCAATTGGCGAAATATCGGGCGGGCGGCGCGACCAACCTCAACGCGCACCTGCCGAATCCCAACATCGCCCGCCAATACCTGCGCGAGGAGATGATTGAGATGCTGTACCTGCTGGCCGAGGCTGGTCAGGTGCAGACCGACGCAGACGGATTCCCGACCCGTGCGCTTGACCTTGAACTGCCGGTGCCGGTCAAGATGGCTTTCCAATACGATACCGAATTGATGGCCGACCTGACCAAGATTTCGGAGCAGAGCCTTGCGCTACGGCTGGTGAGCGCCTTCCAAGACGCTCAGACGGAATTGGCCGCCCATAACGCCGAGAACCCGCCGGTCGCGCTGGTGGGTGAAGGCGCGCCGCGCTATTGGCAGCCTGCCGAGCCGTTTGTGGTGGCCGCCGCGCAGTACGGGGGGGCGCTGCCCGGCCTGACCCACCTGTATGGCCACGACGAGACCTTATCCTGCGCGCTGTACGGCCTTAACCGCAGTGACATGAGCACGCCGCTGGGTCAGCCCGACCTCAAGACGCTCTCAGCGTTCGCGCAGGCCCTCATCCCGTCGCCAGAAGTACGCTCAACGGTGGACCGGGGCTTGGTCATGCTGGAATGGGGGGCGAACATCCGCGCCGTACTGGCACAGCCCAACGGAGGGGTGCTGACCGGGACGCGCCCCAACCCGTCTGGAGCAGGCGTCGATTTCCTGCCCGATTACCTGACGGCCAACTTTAACCTGCCAGAAGGTGCGCTTGACCTGCAATTGAACGAGGAGAGCGCTGTCAGCCCGACCGTTTCATCGTTCAGTGGAAACGTGGTGCTGACCGACTACGCCAGCGTGCAACTGGTCGAGGCCATGCAGCGCTACTTAACCGGAGTCACGCTGCTTGATTTGAAAGACCGCGCCCCAGAGACGCATAATGACGATTTGGCGACGTGGTATAGCGTTCAGCATACGAACGCCACGCCCCAACCGCCGTCCGATGCTGATGATGCGACATGGGAGGCTTGGCTGGGCGCACAGTACCCGTTCCGCACCGTCAATGGGGATTATCCGGTTGGGGATGACGTGTGGGGCTGGTATCAGACCTGCCCAGCGTATTCCCCCGAAAACCTAACCGGCGACCCAGTCGCGGTCTACCTCAAGTCGCTGGACGCGGCGCGGGGGATGAACGCCATCGGGCAGGCGCTGGGCGGGTTCAACAATGCGCTGCTGATGCGCGAACAGGTCTTGCAGCTCCCGATTTTTGATATGGGCATGGTGTTCCCAGATTTCCGCTCGACCATCATCCGCAGCGGCGATATGTCGCTTACCACGCTGACCCTGCTCGACAGCTTTGGGCGGGTCTACACGCTAGAGCCGACCACCGTCCAGCCGTCGGCCAGCCTGACGCGCCCCGACTGGGACAGTAGTATTTCGCCCCTCGCGCCGATTTACCTGCCGCCGCGCCTCGCCCAGCCGTCGCGGGCGCTGTTCCGCTGGCTGTCCGCGACCGATGACGGGGAGGAACTCAACATCCGCCCCGCCGCCAGCCCGGTCTGCGGCTGGCTAATGCCCAACACATTGGAGGGCGGCCTGATGGTGTTCGACGCCGATGGCGCGGCGCTGGGGTCGATTAACGCGCTGGCAGGCTGGGAAGCCACACCCGGCGCAGAGGTGCCGATGGACGCGGGTCAGATTCCCAACCTGCACCTGCGCACAGTGGTCAACAAACTTATCGTCAATGCTGAGACCAGTGACGACGAGGCGGAGGCGCTGGCCATCTACCTCGGCAGCTTCATCGCGGCGCTTAACAGCAGCATGGCGCGCATCGAGCCAGAAGACTTCGCCCAGCACACCTCGACCGCCCTGATGGTCGGTCGCCCGGTGGCGGTGGTGCGCGCCCGCGCCGGGGTCGAGTTCATGGGCATCCCGCAGGTCAACCAAAGTTTCGCCGCCTACCTCTCGACGCTGTACGAGGCGCGCGAGTGCTTTACCCTGCCGGACGTTGACCCGTTCAATGCGCCGCTGACCAACCATTACGAGTCGGTGCGGATGACGCTGCGCGTCGGTGAGCGCCAGCATTACAATGACGGTCTGGTCGGTTACTGGAAAGAGTCCGATGACGGGCGCTTGGGCGATGTATTCTACGCGCCGAAGGCCGCGCCCGCCTTCATCAACCCCGCGGTCATTTGGTCAGCGCCCAACGACGATAACGGCGATAAGGTAGTAGATAAAACACCACCTCCAATCGGCTATCGTCTTGCGAATCGTGCCTGTAATGGGGAGGAGATGAAACGTGTATTACATCCAACCGCCTTCCGCTTAAGTGAAGTTCATTACGGAGCCGAGTCGGAGAACGGGACGATCCAAATTACCGATTGGGATACATTTTGTAATGAATTCGTATCGGAACGATATACGAATACTGAATCTGTTCATTATCAGGCGAAGGTTGCTTTCGCGGAAACACAATCAAATCATGGA
>JALONW010000108.1 GCA_025454725.1 Anaerolineae bacterium | reverse complement strand
CGGGGCTGTCGCGCCGAATGGCGACCACCACCGCAAGGAAAGCGGGCAGCCCGACCAACACCAGCGGCACAGCAATCAACAGGTCAAGGCAGCGCTTGAAAAACCGCTGCGACGGGGTAAAGACCGGGGTCCGCAGCCCAATCAGCGGCAGGCCATGGAAGTCTTCGGTGACGGTGTGGAAGAAGCTGATGTCGGTGTAATCTGGCGCTAGGCGGATGTTGACGGCGAACGGCTGAAGCGCGTACATCAGCGTCGAAATCTCCTCCGCCAGCGTATCGGAATAGCGCTGGGTGCTGATGATGACCTCATCGACCGGATATTGTTCAACGTAACCGACTAAGCCGTGGGCGTCCCCCACGACCGACCATGCCAGCGCCGGGTGAACCAAGTCATCGGGGTTCAACCGGAAAAAACCGACCAGCGCGACGTTATAGCGCGGGTTCGCCATTAGGCGGTCACGCAGACGCACAGCGTTCTCGTCCGTCCCCACGATGAGGACGCGCAGGTGGTCGCGTCCACGCCTCAGCGCCCACACCTCAACCGACCGCCAGACCACTCGGTAAACCACCATTGCGGTGAAAAACAGCCCGACAAAGTACAACGATTGCAACCGGGACACGTCGCGGAAGGTCAAATACAGCACGCCGAAGTACAGCAGGCTGGCAATCAGGTGCGCCTTAGCCAGTGTCAGCAGGCGGACGCGAAACATTACCCCGCCCCGCCGCAGATACACATCATTTTGGTAAAAGATGAGCTGCCAGACCACCAGCACCAACACGTACAACATCGGCGGCACTGCGAGGATGTCGGGCGTGGCAGGCCGACCATAGGGAAGCGCCACGCGCAGCAGGTACGCCCCGTACAGGGAGGCGAGCGCCAAGAACATATCAATTAAGAGGTGGATGGCCTCGAACTTGTTCCGCAGCATAGCCCCGACCTAGCGCCCCGCCAGCAGGCTGCGGACAGCCGCGCCGACGAAGCGGGCGTTATAGACCAAATAGCGCTTTGCCAAGCGGCGCGGCTCCTGCATCAACCGGAACAGCCACTCCAACCCGCTGCGGCGCATCCAGCGCGGGGCTTGGGCTTTCGTCCCCGCGATAAAGTCAAAGGCCGCCCCTACCCCTATGAGCAGTGGGGCAGTCAAAACCGGGCGATACAGTGCCATCCACAGGTCTTGCTTGGGCGACCCCAGACCGACCCACACCACCGACGCGCCGGAAGCGTTCAAGCGCTCCACCACCGCCGGGTCAGGCTGTGTACCGACCTCTCCAACCGGCGGGGAGACCACCCCTGCGATGCGGATACCGGGGAAACGCACCGAAAGTTCAGCCGCCAGTGCTTCTGGCACACCCGGTAGCCCACCCCATAAAAAATGTGAGACCGTCGAATCGCCCGCCGTCAGCTCACACAGCTTTAGCATCACATCTGGCCCATAGACACGCTCGGCGGTGCGGTGGCCGCGCAGGTGCTGGAACCAGACCAACGGCATCCCATCCGCCGTTAACATGTCTGCACTACGCAGCGCTGCGAAAATGGCCGCGTCTTCCAGTCCTCGCACAGCGGTATAGGCCGTACAGGTCGAGACATAGCGCGGCTGCGCTCTGTCATGCGCCCACACAGACAGTATCCACACCGCACCATCAAAGGTGAGCGGATGCGGCATTAAATCGTTCAAGCGGCGCGACATAATCCCCCAACCTAATCCCCTGTCCAATCGTATCGGATGTTTGAGGGGTGGTCAATTCGGGGTGGCGCAGGATGCAGGAATACGACCCAAAAATTTCAAGAATGTCTAACAAAATGCGTCTTTAGTACCAATCTCCAACCCAAGCCTAGCCTAGACGCCCTAACTGATGCTTTGATACGATACCTCAACTAGCTGGGGTTGGGACAATGCAGGGTGTAGGTACATGCCGAATGAACGGGTGGTCGAGATTCCTTGGGCGCTGATGCAGCTCCCCCAAAAGGGTGTGGTGCTGGACATCGGGAGTTGGTCAGCCACCTACCTCGATTCTATCCCCACAGCTGACCGTCAACTGCACTGCCTTGACCCGCAGGACTGCCGGGACGAAATCCCAGCGGGCGCGGTGTTCCACCACCAGAGCATCATCGGCAACGACCTACCCCGCCACGCCTTCGACTGCGTGCTGCTGCTCTCGACCATCGAACACATCGGACTGCCAACCTACGGCCAATACCCGTTCGCCCACGGAGACCGCTTGACTCTGGCGGAGGTCGCACAACTCCTCACGCCCAGCGGCTATACCGTTGTCACCGTCCCGGTCGGCATCAGCAAAATCACCTCGTGGTACCGCCAATACAGCCCCAATGACCTGCGCGTCCTGCTAAAGCATTGGGACGCGCAAATTAGCTATTGGGGCTTTGATGGCAGTGCCTATATCCCCATCGAAGAATCCGAGGTCGAGACGTACACCTACCGCTACGGGTGGACGGATGTGCAAGGCGCGGGGGCGGTAGCCGGCATTGTCGCTAGACCTAAGAACACGCATCTTGCAGCGAAAGCCGAGGGCTAGGCGGCGTGCGGATTGGTATCGACATCTCATTCCTGCACGGTGGCTCAGTCAAACGGGGAATCGGTCGCTATACGCTTCAACAGTTAGAGGCGACCATCAACGAGGAACATGAATTTTTCTTGTTCCATCAACCCTTCCCACCCCACCCAGAGCTGCCCGACTCAATCACGCGGCGCAAGAACGTCAAGGTGGTGGCGCTCGATTTCCCAGAGGCGGTGTCGCTGCTCGATCAGCCCTTCAGTCATGAGGGGGAACAAGCCTATACCGAAGCGATACAGCGTTTTGTCGCCCCCTATCAGCTTGACCTGTACCACCTGACCAGCTTTGATGAAAATGTCTACCATTATTCGCCACGGGTGTGGACAGTCTGTCCATTAGTGATGACGGTCTATGATTTCATCCCACTGCAACTGGCCGATTTCTACCTGCGCAGCCCAGTTGCCTCTAAATCCTATTTTCTTGCACTTACCCTAATGCGTGATGCACAGGGTCTCATTGTCATATCGGAGACGATCGGCAAGCAGGCCGTGGAACTGGCTGGGGTAAACCCTGAGCATGTTTTTGTTGCCCCGCCCCATGCAGACGATCATTTCCAGCCGCCTGCCAATAAAAATGTCATTCCCGCGTTGGTGGAAAAAATCGGCGCGCCTTATTTTTATGCCCTATCGAGCCTCGGCCCCCATAAAAACCTTCGCACCCTGATACAGGCCTTCGCGCTGCTGACCAAAAAAACCGACCTCAACATCAAACTCGCGGTCAGTGCTTCTATCGAGACTGACGACGTGCCAAAAGAGATGTTGGATTTTGTGCGTAAGGCCGGTGTCGAAGGCCGGGTGGTCTGGATGCCCAAGCTGGAAGACCGTGACATCGCCAACCTCTATCAGTATGCAATGGCCTGTATCCATGTCTCCACTATTGAAGGTTTTGGGCTGCCTATCTTGGAGGCTATGCAGTGTGGAACCCCGGTCATTACCTCGAACCACGGGGCAATGTTGGAGGTTGCGGGTGACGCGGCGCGGTTGGTGAAAGCGGACGATATTGGATCCATCGTGCAAGGGATGGCCGAGGTATTAACTGACGAGACACTGCGGGAACGCCTCAGTCAATCTGGCCTAGAACGCTCCAAGTATTACAATGCCACGCGCCTAGGGGAAGACACATGGCGGGCTTACCGTCAGATCACGGCAACACGGCAAAAAACGTCACTGCGCGATTTCGACTTCGCAGCAGGACAGACAAAAGGCATTAACCTGATCGGAGACCTTCGAAGTGACAAAGGTCTCGGTGAGATTGCCCGAAATATGGCGTCCATGTTTCTGTCGGAAAAAATCCCCATTTCTTATGAAGAAGTGGTGGTCGATCCAGATGGTCGAACGACCCAGCCACCGCCCCATTTAGCGACAGGCTTATCGTATCCCATCAACGTCATCCATATCAGCGCGCCATTTATTGAACATCTCATCCACACCCGTGGGTTTGCCAGTCACCTCAAAGACCACTATAACATTGGGTACTGGTTCTATGAACAACCCCAACTCCCCCCCAGTTGGGCAAAGGTGGCTGATGACCTAGACGAGATATGGGTTGCGACCCATTTTGTGCGGGAGGCCGCTCAATCCATCACGAAGACGCCTGTGTATGTTTTACCGACCCCTATTCCTATTGAGGAGAATATCACGGCCAATCGCGCCGCGTTTAATCTCCCTGAAGACGGCTTCATATTTCTGTTTTCGTTTAATCCAGGTTCATCAGCCGGGAGAAAAAACCCATTTGGCCTATTAGACGCTTATGAAAAGGCTTTCGGCCACACCGATCAAAGGCCATTACTCGTCCTGAAGGCCCAATTTCTCGATAAGTTTCCCGAATTGGCGGCAGAACTTCGTAAACGGTCAAACCGGCTGGGTGTCTACCTGTTGGAAGACAACGTATCCCGGCGGGAGATGTATCAGTTGATCGCCTCGTGTGATTGTTATATCTCGCTCCACCGTTCAGAGGGGTGGGGACTGGGTATGGCCGAGGCAATGGCGTTGAGTAAGCCTGTCATCGGGACGGGATGGTCGGGTAATATCGATTTCATGTCCCAAGATAACAGCTATCTGGTGGACTATAAACTTGTCAAAATTAAGGCCGAACACCACCGATTCCAAGAACTTTACCTACAGGTTTACCCCCCCGGCTCTAGCGTGTGGGCAGAACCAGATATTCAGCACGCCGCCGAGCTAATGCGCCATGTGGTCGAGAACCCGCAAGCCGCCGCCGAGAAAGGCCGTCGCGCCGCCAAGACCATCCGAGAGGAATACAACCCAATCGTCCTCGGCCAGCGCATCAAAGCCCATCTACAGACGATAGATGTATCGCGGGGGAAGTACTATAATGCCCCACAAGAGACAACGGCTCCTTCCCCACCTTTACCCCCATCCCAAGCACCCGCCCAAGTCACCATCCCCGGAGTGAATATGCACCACCTTCAAGCGGCCTATCACGGCTGGAACCGCGAACGTCTGCGCACAACCATCCGAGGGTTCGGTGGCGTCATCAACCGGATTCCAGTTATCGGGTTCATCTTCCGAACCCTCGTCCGCCTCCGTAACCTCGGCAAAGTCTGGGGTGCAGAGTCGGTGCTGCTAGAAGCGCTAATCCACGAGGCCGAGGTGGCGCAAGCAAAGCGCGAGGAAATTTACGCTGCCGTTAACGCCATTCAGAACCAGCTTGGGCAGCTTAACGGCTCAATCGTCCAACAGATTTCCGAGACATTGCGCGACCTGAACACTGGCACACAACATACCGCCCGTCAACTGAACGATCTAAATACTCGCTATGCCGACATGACAAGCCAGCTCCACACACTGCGTGACGCGACCAGTCGTCAGTTCCGTGCAGTGAATGCGACGGTTGAGTCACGGATGGTAAGTATCAACCAGCGGTTAAACGACCTCTACGCCGAAATCCAACGCCTGAACGATGGTCAGCTTGGCCTAGACGAACGTACCCGGCTCAACACCAGCCAACTTCGCCTGCTCCTGCTGGAAATGGCCGATTCATTGGGTGAACACTTCACCCCTGCGCCCTTAAAAGTCGTGCGCTGGCTCGAAGCGACCGTCCCAGTGCTGGCACAGTCTCAGCGCGTTGATTTCACCCTGCAAGGGATGGTCGATGAAGGACAAATGCTGGCGCTGGGCGCTCACTGGCGCGGCAGGCTCGCTAACATTCAACCCGAAATCTGGTACCACTTCGACTGTACTGACCACTGGCAGGGCGAAGCGCTCTACAACGACGCCCAGATTAAGCTCACGCAGGGCGGTTTCCTCGTGGTCGTAGTCAGTGCACCGGAGGTCGTATGGCCGCAGCGCGAAGGTTTCAAGAGCGCCCAAACCTACACCTTTGGCAGCAACGGCAGCACCGCTCATATCGCCATCTACCAGAAGTGCTAATCCAAAGGTTCCCTGTTGGCTGCCCCGTCCATGACCCAATCCAAATCCAGCGCTGCTTACGCCCGTCTCTACCTTAACGACGCTTTTACCTATGGGTTGGTGCTGTTAGGCGGATTATTGGTCGCCGCCCAACTGCGCCTCAAGGTGACGGCGGGCGCGGCGCTGGGCGATTCGTATGCCGCCCAACCACCGATCCTCGCGCTACTGGTGGTGGTCGGTGCAGTCGTTTCGGTGGTTGCCCAATTGTTCCTCCAATCACGCACGGGGCGTTGGGGGCGCTTTTGGGCTGGAGTGGTCGGTACAGGAGTCTTGGCAGCCAGTCTTCTGATACTCACGCCAGAATTCTCGCAGCTTCAGGTGGCCTATTTTGCGCTGGCCAGCGTGGGCATTGGTGTCATCATCCTACGTTTGACCCCCAACCGCTATCCCCTCAGCGACAGCCTGCACCTGCTCTGGCGTAACCGGGGACTGCTGGCGCTGTGGGTGCGCTATAATGTCGTCTCACGTTACAGTCAGACTTTCCTCGGCATCCTATGGATCGTGATGCTGCCGGTAGCGACCTCGCTCATCCTCGCCTTCGTTTTCTCTTATATTTTTACCGCACGGGACATCGGTGACGCGCCATTCATCACCTTTTTCCTCAGCGGCATGATGTACTGGACGCTGTTCATGCAGGGTGTTACCAACGGAACAGTCAGCATCGTCAGCAAGCTGGGGCTGATCAACCAGATTTACTTTCCACGTGAGATACTCGTGCTGGTCAAGCTAGGCGAGGCACTGGTAGACTTTGCTTTTATTTTTGTCGTCACGCTGGTGATTAACGCGCTGGTGGGCGTGTACCCCAACTTCAACTACATCTATCTGCCCGTCCTGCTGCTCATCCAACTGGTGCTGATGCTCGGTCTCATGATGCTGGTCGGCTACCTGACCGTGCTGGTACGCGACATCCAACAACTGACGGCTGTCTTCATCCAGATGATGTTCTACCTCACCCCCATCATGTACCCGGTGGACATCCTGACCGAGAACCTCGCTGAATTGGTCATGTTCCTCAACCCGATGGCGGCGCTGGTCAATGCTTACCGGGACGTGATGGTCTACAACCGAGCACCTGATTTCGTCAGCCTGTATTTCCCCATCGTGCTGGCGGTGGTGCTGTGCTACAGCGGGTATATGTTCTTCAAGGCCAACGAGCGCAAGCTGGCGGATTTCCGATGAACCCCGTAATTACCGTTGAGAACGTCTCTAAGCGCTATCGCTTCCAAAGCTACCGCCCGAGCCTGCGCCAAGAGTTCGGCCAGATGGTCAAGCGACTGGTCGGCAAGACCGACCAAGTGAGCTGGGAGGAGAAGCCATTCTGGTCGCTGCGGAACATCAGCTTCACGCTCAACGCGGGTGACAGCTTGGGCATTATCGGGCCGAATGGCGCGGGCAAGACCACGCTGCTGCGTCTGCTGTCGGGCATCATCGAACCGACTGAAGGGCATATTGAAGTCGTCGGCAATTTCGCCCCGCTGATTGGGTTGGGCGCAGGCTTCGACCATGAGCGCACCGGACGCGAAAACATCTACCTCAACGCGGCTATCCAAGGTGTACCCATTCCTCAGATTGACCGCGCCATGCCCGACATCATCGAGTTCACAGAGCTGGGCGAATTCATCGACCGCCCTGTCAAAATTTATTCCAGCGGCATGGTCGGACGGCTGGGATTCGCCATCGCGTCGATTCTGACACCCGACATCGTGTTCCTCGACGAGGTTTTCTCGGT
Source organism: Anaerolineae bacterium (assembly GCA_025454725.1). Taxonomy (GTDB): domain Bacteria; phylum Chloroflexota; class Anaerolineae; order Aggregatilineales; family Phototrophicaceae; genus Flexicrinis. The sequence goes on along the minus strand of JALONW010000108.1, from coordinate 3,126 downwards.
CGGTGACATCGGCTTCCAGAGCAAGTCGATGGAGCGAATCTTGGCCTTTAAAGAGCGCAAGACCACACTCGTTTTCATCTCGCACAGCCTCGACGCAGTACAAAAACTGTGCGCCCGCACGCTTTGGCTGGAACACGGCCAAGTCCAGATGGACGGCCCGACAGATGCGGTGGTCGCGGCCTACCAAACCGCCCGCGCCGTCCGCGAGGGGATGTAGGCGTGCGGCGTCGGATCGACCCACGATGGCTGTACAGCTCGCTGCGCCCCCTGCTGTGGCGGATGGGCTTGCTGCCCCTAGCCCGGCGTCTGACTCCTCCAGAACTGCGCGCCCGAATCGCACAGCGCATCGGCTTGGGCGGCTATATCGCACCGCTGGCTGCGCGTGCGCCCCATACCGGAAACATCTCCGCAGACGGCGTGAACTACATCGCTGACCTGCGCGCCGACATCGGAATCGGTGAGTCGGCGCGGGTGTTCTACCAGACATTGGTGGCAGCCGGCTTAGGCGTTAACTTACAAGAAGTCACCATCCCGATGATCCCACACTCCTCGAAGGTCAGCGTCAAACCGAACGATCAACAGTACACCATCACCCTCGTCCACCTTAACCCGCCGGAACTCCGGCTGGGCTTTGACCGCTACCGAAAATCGTTCACCCATGCCTATACCATCGGCCACTGGTACTGGGAAGTGCCTCGTTTCCCAGAGCCATGGATAGCGCGGATGGCAGTCTTAGACGAGGTTTGGACCTCCAGTCGTTACACCCGCAACATCCTCGCGAGGGTCGCATCAATCCCTGTCTACTACATCCCTACGCCGGTCATCGTCGCACCAGAACTTGTTACTCGCGCCCAGTTCGGCATCCCAGATGGGCGGTTCATGTTCTTTTTCGCCTTCAACCCCGGATCATCAGTGGCGCGCAAAAACCCTTACGGCCTTATCGAGGCCTACCGCCGCGCCTTTGCAGGCGAACCCAACCCACCAGTGCTGGTCATCAAGGCGCACCACCTCTCCAAACACCCTGCGGTTGCAGGCGCACTTCGGGAGGCTGTACAGTCGGTCGGCGGAATCTTGATTGAGAAGCACCTGACCCGCGCCCAAATGCACGGCCTGACTCAACTGGCCGACTGCGTGGTCTCTCTGCACCGCGCCGAGGGGTTTGGTCTGTTGATGGCTGAGGCAATGGCTCTGGGCAGGCCGGTGATTGCCACAGGCTATTCGAGCAACATGGACTTCATGACCGAGGCCAACAGCTTCCCCGTGCGTTACACCCTAACCGACATCACCCCAGAAGACCACCGCCTCCAGCCACTATTAGGCGAATTCTACACGCCGGGCCAGCCGTGGGCAGACCCCGACCTCGACCACGCCGCCGAACTGATGCGCTTGGTCGTCCAGAACCCAGAACTTGCCTATCAGCGCGCCGAGACCGCCCAGCGCGATATGCTGGCTGGCTGGAGTGCGCAAGCCATCGCTCAAGTAATTAGCCAGAGGCTTCAGGAGGTTGGAACAGACCAGAAATCTAACCCTAAATAAGGATCACAAAGGATAACCTATGCTTTTCACTGACCTTACAGTTGGCCCACTCATTCACATACAGCCAAACCAACAAGTTGTCTTTATCCACATCACAAAAACGGCTGGAACCACCTTTAAAGATATTCTGCGCTTACACTTTAGCTCAAGTCGCGTATGTCCGTGGGAGCTGCTGACTGATACCCCCGATCAGCCGGAGCAATATCAATTATTTTTAGGTCATTACTACTATCACGCCATCCGAAAATTCGTGAGAGAGGATACTGTTTTTCTATCTTTCCTCCGCGATCCCATTGACCGTTCAGTCTCTAACTACTATCAGCTTCGTAAAGTTTTTGAGGAAACACCAGAGCAAGCCCCTAATTTCCCAAAGGAATTAGAGGAATTTGTATTCAATGATGAAGTAAGTTCAAATCTTGTGAACGTACAGACCCGGATGCTGGGACAACCACTCCACTTTAACGGCTTCCACGGGCCAGACGGTCTACTTACCCGATACCAATTAGAAAACCTTGCTGTGGCGTCAGGCCAGCGTCTCCCTGCTGAAGCCGCCTACCCTGTCATTGACTCACTGGGCTTCTTCGGCATTACCGAAGATTTCGACACCTCAATGGCGCTGCTATCGCACACGTTCGGCTGGCAGCCGATTCAGACGGTCGAGTCGAAAAATATCGGTTCCTACCCTCAGCCCCCCAAACACGTCATCGACAAGATTATCGAACTCAACCAAGAAGACCTAAAACTATACGACTACGCGAAACGGGTATTCGATGAACGGGTAGCACAGATGCGACGTGACCAACAGCGCCTGTATTACCTCGCCACCCGCGCCCGCGTCACCCCACGCAGCCATCATGTCCGCCACGTCTTTGATCATGTGAACGGTGAGGGGTGGTATATCCCCGAAAACGCAGACGGTATGGACTTCATGTGGACTGGGCCGGGGGAACATTCAACGCTCGATCTAGCCCTAGCTCACGGTCAAGACCTGACGCTCCGCTGCCATGTCCTCGCCGCACTGCAAGACGACATCCTCTATGCTCTCCAAATTTCGGTCAACGGTCACCCGATTGCGCTCACCTACCATCCTGCAACGATGGGCGGCGGTTTCGAGGTCGAGGGGGTCATCCCCAGCACAGCCATTCCACAAAACCGCTACTTTTCGGCCATCACTTTTAGCATTCCCTATACCATCAGCCCTCACGACCTTAACCCGCAAGACGAAGACTCCCGACAATTGGGGGTCGCGCTGGCGTGGTTAGAGGTCAGTCCAGCGGGAACAGGGGCCAACGCGCCTGCGCCGGTTGAGATGGAGGCAAACCTATCCATCGACGTAAAAGCCTCTGCTGCTGCGCCCGATACACCTTATACGCTGGGTGTCCAAGCGCAAAACACAGGCGATGTGGCTTGGATTGCGGCTGAACCGTTCGACGGCTCTCAACCCGTCAAGTTAGGCGCGTATTGGGTGGACAACACTGGGATGGTCGTCCCCGGCAGCACCACCTACCACCCCCTGCCCGGTGATGTTATCCCCGGCGGCGCTTGCCAAATTGCATTGACCATTACCACCCCACCAGCGCCCGGTGAATA
>JALONW010000481.1 GCA_025454725.1 Anaerolineae bacterium | reverse complement strand
AGCGTGTTTGAGGGTCTGTACGCCGATATCGGCGACGAACAGAGCATCGAGCAGTCGCTGAGTACCTTCAGCGGCCACATGACCAACATCATCACCATCCTAGAGACCTGCGACAACCGCTCCCTCGTGCTGATGGACGAGTTGGGCGCAGGCACCGATCCCGCCGAGGGGTCAGCGCTGGCCCGCGCCATCCTGAGTCACCTCGTTGACCGGCGCGTGACCACCCTCGTAACCACCCACCACCCCGAACTCAAGGTCTACAGCGTCGAGACGCCCGGCGTCCGCAACGCCAGCGTGGAGTTCGACCTGAACACGCTGCGCCCGACCTACCGCCTGATTGTCGGTCTGCCGGGGCGCTCCAACGCGCTGGCCATCGCCACGCGGCTGGGGTTGGCCGAGTTCATCATCGAAGACGCCCGCAGCATGGTCGCCACCGAAGACCTCGTGGCCGACGACCTGCTGGACGAAATCCACCGCACCCGCGAGACCATCCGCGTGCAGAACGAGCAGATTACCGCGCTGCGCGATGAAGTCGAGACACAGCGCGACGAACTGCAAGCCCGCCTCGACAAAATCGAGGACGAGCGCCGCGACATCATCAACGGCGCGCGCCGAAGCGTCGAAAACGAGCTGGGCGACTTCCAGCGCGAACTCAAGCGCCTGCGTAACGACCTTCGCACGGCAGGACTGCCGCTGGAGACCGTCCGCGCCATCGGTGCAGCCGCCGACCGGTTGATGGCGCAGGCCAACGCGCCCATCGCTGAGGCCACGCCGCCGGTGGTCGATGACCGTGGCTCATGGAAGCCGCGCATCGGGGATACCGTCTGGCTGTCCACGCTCAACATCGAAGGCACGGTGACGGAAATCTCTGGCACCGAGGCGATGGTGCAAATCGGCAAGCTGCGCGTGCGCTCAGACCTGAGCGAGCTGCAAAAGCGCGAGGCCAGCGCCAAGCGCCAGATGAAACGCGGCCAAGTGCGTGACCTCGACGAGAGCGAGACGGTCTACGCACGCGGCAAATCGCCCGGCCTAGAGCTTGACCTGCGCGGCCAGCGCGTGGACGTGGCGCTGCAAGCCCTCGACCGCTACGTCGATGCGGCCTATAACGCTGGACTCCCGTTCGGGCGCATCATTCACGGCAAAGGAACCGGCGCACTGCGCAAGGCCGTCCGTGAGCAGTTGGAAGGCCACAAGCTCATCGACCGGTTGGAGACCGCCCACCCCAATGAGGGCGGCGACGGTGTAACCGTCATCCACCTCGCCCGGCAGGTGTAGTGCGACCCTCAACCAAAACCCCTCTCACTGTCGAGAGGGGTTTTTTGTAGGCAAAACTACAGCTTCACTTCAACCTCGACGCCGGTATCACCCAGCGCCCGCTGAAGCGCTTCCCACTGGTCGGCGCGGACGATGGCGTCGGTCGGGCCGAGCCGCGCACCCAGATAACGGCGCAGCGCTGGTTCTTTGAGGATAGCGTCCATCGCCTCGACGCTGTTGGTCCGCAGCACGATTAAACGTTCCAGCGCGACACTGGTCTGCGCGCCGCCGCGCCAATTGCCCAACAGCCCGGCGACATACTGTGGCAGCACCGCCCCGGTCACCCGGCGCAGGAACGTATCGATGTTGTCGGTCTGGATGCCCTGATTTGCGCCGCGCTGAATGCCCGCCGCATCGACCCGGTAGACATACAGCTCGGATGGGCTGGCGGGCGGCTTGACCCACGATGTGAAGCGCGCCAACTGGAAGCGCTCGAAGCGCGAGAAGCCGCGTGTGACGAGTAAGTTTCCCTCACCGTCCAAAATGGGGCGCTCATCGGGGTCGGGACGGCTGGGGAACGCCTCGCGGGACATGAAGGCGCGCCCATAAGCGTTGAACTGCACAGCCCCCTCCCCCACCGTCAGCAGACCAAGCCAGTACAGCGGCCCCGTCAGGTAGAAGTCCAGCAGCGCGCCTTCCACCGCGTCCCAATTCTCGACGCCGCGCAGGTAGCGGTCGTCCGCGCCACGCACGTACCAGCCGTCAAACTCGGTGCGCTGGAAATACGGGTCAAGCTCAAACACACGGGCGATAAATTCATCCGTTGACCATGGGGCGTCCAGCGGCGCGAGGTCGGCCATCAGGCGCAGCGCCTCGCGCCGTGCCTGTTCTGGGACGCCAGAATAGCCGTTGTCCTCCAACGTCAGGCCGGGGACGTGCGCCAAATCGACGTACTCGGTGGAGCGCAGCCATGCGTCGGCGAGCGCTTGGAGCTGGGCGCTGCGCGGCGATTCCAGCCAGCGGCGTGCCTCTGCCCGCCGACAGTAGGCCTTGCCGTCGTGGAACTCGACCATGCCAGACGTGACGCCCAGCAGCAGCGCAAAATTGAGGCGGGCGGCGTCTTTGACAATCAGGTGGGGCATGAGCTGTTTGCGGGCGGCCTCGTCCAGCCGCGCCCCATACGGGACGGGTTCGGCCTGCGCGCTGGTGACTTGCAGGAACGCCAGCAGCGTCGTGAAATCATCGACCAGCGAGGTCTCCGCCGGACGCGGGTTCTCCAATCCGTCGAGGCGTGCTAGGCGCACCGCATCGGCTTCGATAGAAGGTTCCGACGCGGGCGCTGCCGTCGGTTTTTGACGGGTGGGCGGCGGCACGGGGGCCTCAGCTTCAACCGCGCTGTCGTCCTCATCCTCATCGTCACCGAGGTCAATTTCGTCGTCCTCGCCCAGTTCGGTGGCAAGGACAGCGGCGCTGTACGAGGTCTTGTGAGTCGGCAGCATGGCCGCAAGGTCATCGGGGATGTAGGCGGTCTTGAGCAGCGCGCCGCCCACGCCCGGCAGGTTGGTAAACCCGACCAGCCCCCAGTAGTACAGCACCTCGGCCACCGATGCGGGATTTTCGTGCGGCTTGTCGCGCTCGATGCGCCCCGC
>JALONW010000480.1 GCA_025454725.1 Anaerolineae bacterium | reverse complement strand
ACCATCGGCAGGATGAAGCCGGTCATCAGCGCGGCCATCATCAGCACCGTGGTGACGCCAAAATCCTGCACGCTGGCGGCGTTCCGCCCGAACAAAACGAATGGCGTCACGACCGGGTTGGCGTAGCTGGTGAAGAACAGCGCCAGCGTCAGCAGCATGGTCATACCGAGGATAATCGGCCCCAGTACGCGCCAGCCGCGTTCACCTTCCCCGGCGTTGGCGCGCTCCCACGCCCCACGCACCGGCCCAGCGAAAATCCACGTCATGCCGACGGCCAACCCAATATGCGACGGACTCATCAGCGCTTCTGTTCCGGCCTCGATGCCGAACAGCGTATGCCAAACCATATCGCCAGCGCCGCTGAGGGCAAACACAGCAACGCCGAGCAGCGATAACCCATAACCTTTGGGCAGGGCGCGGCGGAAGGCATAGCCCCGGTTGACATTGCGGACTTGTTGGCCGCCCAAAAATAACGCGACTGTCGCAAACGAGCCGTAAAACAGCAAGTGCCACGGGGTGAAGAAGCTGTCATCGACCTCGCCGTGGAAGTGCGCCCAACCATCGACCCACAGCCCCGCGAGGAACAGCGCCGACAGCCCCAGCATCGTCCAATCGAAACGGAGGCCGCCCTGTGGATGGCCGCTCTGTACCTGCGGACGGGTCTCGACCCGCCCGGCCTGTTGGATGTTCTGCATGGTGTTTAACCCTTCTCTCAACCGGCCTCTGTTAGGGGGTTGGTAGGCCAACCCACCCCCTAACATCATAACCTATACGGAAGCACGGGTAAGGGAGTTTCGGGGGCAAGCTGCACAAAACCCTCACATTGAACCATCCAAAACATTGTAAATTGTCAAACAAATGAAGATAATCGTAACCAAACGAAAACAATCATCATCTAGCAATGAGTGGTCTTCTTGTGTTGGATTGTTTCCAGACCCGAAAGGATTTTTATGTCAGACCGCAGCCCAACCGACCATCTGGTCGAACAGGCTTACACCATCGCCAAGGAGCGCTACGCCGCACTGGGTGTCGATACCGAGGCGGCGCTCGACCGGTTGGCGGGCGTCCCCATCAGCTTGCACTGCTGGCAGGGCGACGATGTGGGCGGGTTTGAAGACCCATCACGCGGCCTGAGCGGCGGAATCATGGCGACCGGGAACTACCCCGGCAAGGCGCGCACAGTTGATGAGCTGCGCGCCGACCTCAACGCCGCCTACCGCCTCATTCCCGGCCAGCACCGGCTCAACCTGCACGCCATTTACCTCGACTCAGCGGTCAAAATCCCGCGCAATGAGATTAGGCCGGAACATTTCGCCAGTTGGGTCGATTGGGCGCGCCAAAACGGTCTCGGCCTCGACTTCAACCCGACTTGTTTTTCGCACCCGCTGGCCGACGACGGTTTCACTCTCTCGCACCCAGACGCGGGCGTCCGCCAATTCTGGATAGAACACTGCATTGCCTCGCGGGAGATTGGCGCGGGTTTTGGTCAAGCGCTGGGAACCCCGTGCGTGACCAATGTCTGGATTCCCGACGGTTATAAGGACACCCCCGCCGACCGGCTTGGGCCGCGCCAGCGCTTGATGGAATCGCTTGACGCGGTGTTTGCCCAGAAGTTGGAAGGCAACCTCGACGCGGTGGAGTGTAAGCTGTTCGGCATCGGTTCAGAGAGTTATGTGGTCGGCTCACACGAGTTCTACATGGGCTACGCGGCCAGCCGTCAGACCCTGCTGTGCCTCGACGCAGGGCATTTCCACCCGACCGAAACCCTCACCGACAAGATTTCGTCGGTGATGCTGTACGTGCCGGAACTGCTCCTACACGTCAGCCGGGGCGTGCGCTGGGACAGCGACCATGTGGTGACGATGACCGACGACCTACAAGCCACCATGCAGGAGCTGGTACGCGGCGGATTCCTCAGCCGGACGCACATCGGTCTCGACTTTTTCGACGCCAGCATCAACCGGGTGGCGGCGTGGGCGATTGGCACGCGCAGCGCGCTCAAGGCACTCTTAATGGCGCTGCTGGAACCAGCCGACCTGCTGCGCGGCTACGAACGCGACGGCAATCTGACGGCACGTCTTGCGCTGTTGGAAGAACTCAAAAATCTCCCACACAGCGCCGTGTGGGAGATGTACTGCCTGCGTCAGGGTGTCCCGGTCGGGATGGCGGTGATGGATGCCGTATCGGACTACGAACGCATTGCCCTCGTTCATCGCAGCTAAAACCCTATTTGCTTATCTATCTCGGTGGGATTCCACCCAGATTTAAAGGAGAAACCATGCAACTGTATCAGCCCAACGAATACAAGCACGTCAAATACCTGTGGGATGACGCCCGCGCCGCCGCGCTCGACGAGGTAGACCGACTCATCTACCGCTCTAACCTGCTGGGCAGTGACCAGCGCGTGACCAACACCGGCGGTGGCAACACCTCATCAAAGGTGATGATGCGCGACCCGCTAAGCGGGGAGATGATCGATGTGCTGTGGGTCAAAGGCTCCGGCGGCGATTTGCGCACCTCCAAGCGCGCCAATTTCGCCTCGCTGTACATGGACAAACTGATGGCGATGCAGGCCATGTACAACGCCTCAGAGGTGAAGGGCGTTAAGTCGCCCATTGAGGACGAGCTGGTCGATATGTACCCGCACACCGTCTTCAACCTCAACCCACGCGCCACCTCCATCGACACGCCGCTGCACGCTTTTGTCCCGTATCGCCATGTTGACCACACCCATCCCAACGCCGTGATTGCCATCGCCGCGTGCAACAACGGGCGCGAGCTAACCACCACCATTTACGGCGACGAAGTGGTGTGGGTCGATTGGCAGCGCCCCGGTTTCGACCTCGGTGTCGTCATCCAAGAGACGATTAAGGCGCACCCAGGCCTGAAAGGGATTGTCCTCGGCGCG
>JALONW010000479.1 GCA_025454725.1 Anaerolineae bacterium | reverse complement strand
CGAGTTTCCGTCGGAAGACCCGGCTTCGGCGCTGGCGGAACTGGCCGACGAGATGCGCGCCGCCTATCGCGCCCGCCACGGGCGTGACCATGCCCCCGCACCGGTTCGACCGCTGCCCACCCGCCTCGATTTTGCGCGCTTGGCGCAGCCCGCTGCATCTGGTCGGTTGGTGACGGCGCTGGGCGTGCAAGACGCTGATGGTCAGCCGCCGCTGCTGCTCGACTGGGCGGCGGCGGGGCCGCATTTTGTCATCGTCGGGCCGCCCGGCGCGGGCAAGACCAATCTGCTGTACGCCGCCGCTTTGAGTGTCGCCGCCCAGTCCTCTCCCATCGAACTGGCGCTCGTACTGGTCGATTTCACCGGTCGCAGCCTCGCCGCGCTGGACGGACTGCCTCACGTCGCCGCCCATGTGCGTGACCCCGAAGACCTCGCCGCCGCGCTGCCGCACCTCGCCAGCGACCCGCGCCGCGCGGTCGTTCTGATTGATGATTACGACCTGACCAGCGAGGCGCTAATCGGGGAGGGCGGCGCGGCCCTGCGCGCCCTGCGTGACCTTGCCCGGACGCGCTCCAACCTGCATTTGTGGGCGGCGGGCTACCTCGACCGGGCGGGCGACCCGCTGATCCGTCACCTGTTGATGAAGCGGGCGGGGGTGGCTCTGGGCGGGCGTGAGGCGCTGCTCGCGCTCAACCAGCGCGCCGCCGATTTGCCCAATGAACCGCTGCCGCCCGGTCGCGGCTACTTGACCGGCGGGGCGCGCCCGCTCCCCGTCCAGACCGCGTGGGTGGCTGACCCCCAAGCCGCCGTTGACCACCTTCGCCAGCGCTGGGCGGGACAGGTCGGCGTCCGCTGGGCGCTTGGGGCGTCAACCGCGCCGCCGCGCCAAGATAATTCCCGCACCGCGCCGCTGGACATCGACACGGCGGGTCTGATGGATGACCTGTTGGGCGGGGGGGATGGGGAATGAGTCGCTGGAACGCCAAACTCATCCGCGCCAATATTGCGCTGTTCACCGGCGATTACGCTGAGGCGCGTCGCTGGCTGGCCGACTGTCAGGCCGAGGGCATCGCGTCAGAACATGCCTCGCAGGCCATGTGGCTGGACGCGCACACCCAGCCCGACCCCGCCGAACGTCTGCGCCGCCTTGAGGGGATGGCTGCCCAGCTCGACCCGTCCGACCCTTACGCCGCGCTCGCCCGTGCCGCGCTAGAGGCCGAACGTGCCGCCGGGCCGCCTGTCGCGCCGAATCGAGGATGGGTGCGGGCGCTGGTCGTGCTGTTGGTGTTGGGAATCGGCGCGGCAGTCGTCGCGCTGGTGATTAATGGGAACGCGCCCGCCGAAATTATCCCCACCGCGCAGCCGACCGTCCTGCCGACACCCACACTCCCGCCCGACCGCAGCCGCCCGCTGACCGGTGAGGGATATACCGCTCGCTATGCCGATGGTCTGCTGACGGCGGTAGCCATTGAGGATGATTCGGCGCGGGTTGCGCGCGCTGTGACCGGCGAAGCTGTCACGCCGCTGGACGGCGCGCGCTTCTACGCGCTGGAAGTCGCGTTTGAGTGTCGGGCGGCCATCTGCTCCGCGCCGCCGCAGGCCGAGGTCGCTGTTCGACTGACCGACGGCTCACAGATTGCCCCGCGCCGCGACCTCGCGCTGGTCGGCCAGACGGTGCTGGAACCGGTCGCGTTGGGTCGCATAACGCGGGGCTGGTTGGTGTTCGAGGTGCCGGTGATTGGCGCAGCAGAGGCGCTGGAAATCACCACGCGCAGCTCTGAGTCGGGCGAAATTGTGACCGAAATCGAACTGCTGCCATAAATACGGTCTTACGCGCTGGGGGCGTCTGCCACCCACTCGATGGTTCTCTGCGCCAGCTTGTCGAGCGCTTCGACACTCATCAAGATGTGTTCCTCTTTGGTGTCCTCGATTTTGTTGTGCGAGATTCCGTGCAGGCTCTGCGTGAACATCATCACGGTCGGGACGCCAGCACGGGCGACCTCGGCGGCGTCGTGCAGTGGGCCGCTGGGCAGGCGGTGCGCCGTCCCGGTCACGTCGCGGACGGACTGCTCACAGAAGTCGAGCAGCATGGGGTGGAAGGGGATGGGGTGAATCTGCCACAGGCGCGTCCATTCGACTTGACAGCCTTCTTCAGCGGCGAATTTCTCGCTGGCATCTTTGGCCTCTTGCAGCATGGCGGCCAGCGCATCGGCGTCAATGTGGCGCTGGTCGAGTGTGATGTCGCACTGCGCGACCACCGAGGTGACGATGCCCGGCAGGGTCTTGACGCTGCCGCACGTCCCCACGCCGCCGTGACGGTTAGCGATATTGCGGATTTCGAGGTGAAACTTGGCCGCTGCGCCCAGCGCGTCGCGCCGCTTGTGCATGGGAGTCGAGCCAGAGTGGGCGGCCTGACCAATAAAGCGGATGCTGTGGCGCTCTACGCCGACTGTGCCGACCACCACGCCGAGTGCCTCGTCACGGTCGAGCAGGACGGGGCCTTGTTCGATATGCAGCTCAAGGTAGGCTTTGGCGTTCTTGAGTTGGTCATGGGCTTCTAGTGCGGTATCGAGGTTGACGCCGAATTCGGCCAGCGCCTGCGGAAGGGTGATGCCGTCGCGGTCGGTCAGGTTCCGCAGTTGGTCGGGAATCATGGTGCCAGAGGCGGCGCTGCTGCCGAACAGACTGCGCCCGAAGCGTGCGCCTTCTTCGTCCGCCCAATCGACCAAGCGGACGGTGACGGGCGGTGTGCCTTCTGCCACCAGCCGCCGCAAGATTTCCAGCCCGGCCAACACATTCAGACAGCCGTCCAGCCAGCCGCCGTTCGGCACGCTGTCCATGTGGCCGCCGATGATGACCGCATCATCCGACTCACCGCGCAGCGTCGCCCAAATGTTGCCAGCGGCGTCGGTCTCGACC
>JALONW010000478.1 GCA_025454725.1 Anaerolineae bacterium | reverse complement strand
GGCGGCAGACCGACGCCCGAATCGCGCACCTCGACCTGAACGTGTTTGGCCTCGACCAGCACATACAGCTCAATCGGCTGACCCATCGGGCCGTATTTGCTGGCGTTGCCCAACAGGTTGACCACCACCTGTGCCACGCGCACCTCATCCATGAACAGGGTGGGCAGACGCAGCGGGATATCGAGGATGACGGCTTGCCCCCGCCGCGCCATCAGCGGCTGAACGACGCGCAGCGCCGACGCCAGCGGCGCACTCAGGGTTGAGTCAGCTCGGCGCAGGCTGAAATGTCCCGCCTCGATTTTACTGCTCTCTAACAGGTTATCAATCAGCCCTTGCAGACTGGATGCGCTCGCCGTCAGTGACCGCAGCAGTTCGTCGGTCTCCTGAGAGGTCAGGCTGCGCGCATTTTCCAGCAGCAGCTCCAACGAGACCTTCATCCCGGCCAGCGGGGTGCGAAACTCATGCGAGACGTTGGCGAGAAAATAGGCTTGGATGCTGCGGCGGCGGCTTTCCTCGTCGCGCTCGTGGACGATGCGCTGGCGCGCCCGTTCTAGGATGGCCGCCAGCGTCGCTACGTCCAACAACTGCGACGGCGCGCTGACTGGCGTATCGAGGTCGCCCGCGCCGATGCGCTTGGCGGCGGCAGTCAGCGCCCAAAACGGTCGGACGCGGTGGCGCACGAACAGCCCACCCAGCAGCGCGACCACCGGCGCGAGCAAAATCCCGCCAACCGGCCCTGCCGCCCATCCGGCCAGCGCCGAAATCAAAGCGACGGCAGTGGTCGCGAGGGTGACCTGCCGGGTGAGGGTGTTGGGGGAAAAACGCTGTAAGAGGCTCATCATGGCGGCGATTCTAGCACAGAACCGCCGCCGCTTGTGGTTATAAAGTGGGTACAGGGGGGATGGGTGCGGCGCGCCCAGACACTAGGCGATGACGCGGTAGTCCAGCACGCCGCCCAGCGCGGTGTAGTAACGGTCGGTCACGGCCATCAGCGACTCGAAGCCATCTGGCGCGCCCATGAACACGTATTCGCCGAGGTTGGGCAGGTCGTCGGTGTACATCTCGCCCATGCGCAACACGGCATCCGCCGGGAGTTCGCCCGCGTCGGTCATGTTGATGAGAATGTCTACGGTGTGGGGGACACTATCGGCCATCGCGATTAAATCGGCGCTGGCGGACTCGTACTCATCCCACGTCCACGGCGCGGTAAACTTGAGGTGGATGGCGGTGTGCTGCGAATTTTCCCAGTAGATTGAAACGCCCATGATGGTATGTTCCTGTTAGATAGCTCGTTATGTTTGGTATGTCTACAGTATACGTTTTTTCGCCAAAAAAGTTCCGCCGCGCCGCGCCGTAGGGCAAACGTTGTGCGGAAGCGGGGCGGGCGTTAGCCTCATCATCCAAAACGCACAACCGAGCCGTGCAGTTTTTCAGATTCGCTTGTGCATGTGCTACAATCTGCGGCGGGACCCTCCCACCCCACAACCCTGTGCGCCCCCAAAAGTAGGGCGCAATTGCAGCGCGTCTATCGGGGTGGTATACTGTCCCGGATTTGTGAATAACGACGCAAGCTGTGTAAGTTGTCGCTCAGAGTGTGGGAGCTGCCCCCATGAACGTACTCAATGAATGGGCATTCATCGGCTTATTCTTCCTGTTAGCACCCCTACTGCCCGCCCTGCCGATTGTGTTGGGTGGGGTTTTTGCGCCCCACAAGCCCAACGCCATCAAGACCGCCACCTATGAATGCGGCGTCGAGACGGTCGGCGATACGTGGGTACAGTTTAAGGTGCAGTACTACATTTATGGCCTAATCTTCCTCGTCTTCGATGTCGAGATGGTCTTCCTGTTCCCGTGGGCGCTGGCCTACAAGCAGTTGGATTTCTTCGCGTTTGGGGCGGGCTTGCTGTTCATCTTCTTGCTGACCGACGCGCTGTTCTATGCGTGGGGCAAGAACGCGCTGGCTTGGGAATAGGGACACAGCGGAGAGAGGGGTTTTAGACCGATGGACTGTATTAATCAACTGTCGTTATGCCTGAGCCAAGGCGGCATGGATGCCGGACTCGCCGAGTTCATCTCCATCTTCCTCGGCGTGGTGCTGGTGGCGACCTTCCCGCTGCTGGTGACCATTTTGCTCATCTGGGTGGAGCGCAAGTTTGCCGCCCGCATCCAAGACCGTATCGGCCCCAACCGGGTCGGGCCGTTCGGCCTGCTCCAGCCCTTCGCCGACGTGGTGAAGCTGCTGGGCAAGGAAAACATTACCCCGACCGGCGCGGACAAGCCCATCTACAACTTCGCGCCGCCGATGATGGTGGCGTCGGTGCTGTTGATTTGGGCGGTCGTGCCGTTCAGCCCGTATCACATCGGCTCTGACCTCGAAATCGGCGCGCTCTACACCATCACCGTGGCCTCGATTGGCACGCTGGCGGTGATGATGGCGGGCTGGGCCAGCAACAACAAGTACGCGCTCTTGGGCGCGTTCCGCGTTGTCGCGCAGCTCATCAGCTATGAAGTCCCGCTGGCGATGGCCGTCCTCGTGCCGGTCATGTTGGCCGGTTCAATGGCGATGCAGGGCATCGTCGAGGCGCAGTACGGCATGTGGTTCATGTTCTCTGCGCCGGTGGCGGCCTTCCTGTTCTTCATCAGCTCACAGGCCGAGACCGGGCGCGCCCCGTTCGACCTGCTGGAAGCCGAGTCGGAACTGGTGGCCGGTTTCAACATCGAGTACAGCGGCATGAAGTTCGCCATGTTCTTCGCCGGCGAGTTCATGCACGTCTTCACCAACGGCGTGCTGATGGCCGTCTTCTTCAGCGGCGGCTGGCTGGGGCCCTTCGCGGAACAAGCGCCGCTGCTGGGTGTGTTCTACCTGCTGGGCAAGGCGTCGGTCTGGTACTTGGTCTCGCTGTGGGTGCGTAACTCGGT
>JALONW010000107.1 GCA_025454725.1 Anaerolineae bacterium | reverse complement strand
TCGGTGATGAAGTCAAGCGGCGCATCATGCTGGGGACGTATGCCCTTAGCGCCGGGTATTATGACGCCTTCTACGGGAAAGCGTCACAGGTACGGACGCTGATTAAGCGCGACTTTGAGCAGGCGTTTGAAAAAGTGGACGTCATTGCGGCGGCCACTTCGCCGACGACCGCCTTCAAGGTCGGGCAGAACAGCGACGACCCGCTGTCGATGTACCTCGCCGACGTGCTGACCATCACGCTCAACCTTGCAGGGGTGTGCGGGCTGAACGTCCCGTGCGGCTTTGATGGGAACGGCTTGCCCATCGGCTTGCAAATTATCGGGCCGCAGTTGGGCGAGGCCGAGGTGATGCGTGTCGGCCATGTCTATGAGCGCACGACCGACTGGCGCACGCGCAAACCCGCGCTGTAGTCCAAATCCGGTGCTACAATCAAGCATTCGTGAATGTTAGAAGCTGTGTGTTGGGGGTGTGGCTAAGATGCAAGTCGAGTGCGCGCTGGAATACGATACTTTCCCGCTGAATCACCCGATTCGGCTGTACGTGATGGTCTTGGTGCGGGGGGAAACCAGCCCCAACGCCGCTAAGCGCCGCCCGCTGAACCTCAGCCTTGTGGTTGACCGCAGCGGTTCGATGGCCGGGGCTAAGATTGACTATACTCGCCGGGCGGCGGCCATGTTGGTGCAGAACCTCGGACTGAACGATACGCTTTCGGTCGTGCTGTACAACGACGAGGTGACGACCCTGCTCCCGCCCGAAAAAGTGCAGCGCAAGGACATCATCAACCAGCAGGTGCAGCGCATCACCCCCAGCGGCGCGACCAACCTCAGCGGCGGTTGGCTGGAGGGGGTCAAGTGGGTGGCGCAGGGCATCCAGTCCGACCAGACCAACCGTGTTATCCTCATCAGCGATGGCCTCGCCAACCGGGGCGTGACCGACACTGAGAAGTTGGTTGCGTTCGCCAGCCAGAAGTATGCCGAGGGCGTCAGCACGACCACATTGGGCTTGGGCGACGACTTCAATGAAGATTTGCTCATCCAAATGGCGAACGCAGGCGGCGGTGCGTACTACTACATCGAGACGCCGGAAATGCTACCCAGCATCATGAACGAGGAGCTGTCTGGCCTGCTCTCGCTGGTCGGCCAGAACCTGATGGTCTCGGTGACGGGGCCATATGCCAGCGGCGTGCGCCAGATGAACGCTTACGTCGAGGATTTGCTGGCGGGCGGTAAGGCTTACCGCCTCGGCGACCTGTTCGGCGATGAGGTCAAGGCGCTGGTGTTGGAGGTGCAGGTTCCACCGATTGCCCATCCCGGCGGGGTAAACGTTGCTACCGTGCGAGTCGAATATGACCAACTGGGCGACAAAGGCACAACCCACGTCGCCGTCGAGCGCGAGATTAACCTGACCATCTCCCGCGAGGCCACGCTCCCGACTCACGCCAACAACCCGGAAGTCACCCAACAGGTTCTGCTGCTCAAGGCGGCTCAGGCACGCCGGAAAGCGGTCGTGCTGGCTGACGAGGGTAAGTTCGGCGAGGCATCGCAGGTGCTGGAACAGGCCGGTGTCGAAATCCGCGAGTCTGAGGTGTCGGGGATTGACGCGCTGCGCGATGAGAGCGCCGCCCTCAGCCGGGAGGCCGAAGCGCTCAAAGCAACTTCTGACGGCAGCGACACCTACCGCCAGCAGCGCAAGCTGATGCAGTCGCAGGCGATGTACACCATGACCAGTCGTCATAATGAGACGGTCATTCTGCGCCGCCGCACCGAAACCCCGACCGAGCCGCCTCACACGGATGTGCTCTCGAGCGAGGTTGAAATTCCCCCCACCGACAAACCGACTAGCGAAGCACCGAGGTTTGCGCGCTACGGTGACCACAATTACCCACTGGGCGCGGATGAAATCCACATTGGGCGTGCGGTCGAAAACACGATTATCATCAACGACCGAGGCGTCTCGCGCTACCACTGTGTGGTGCGGCGCGAGGGGAACACCTTAACGATTGAGGACATCGGCAGCACCAACGGGACGATGGTCAATGGTAAGGTCAGCAAGGGCCGCCAGCTCCTGCGCAATGGTGATGTTGTGCAAATCGGTGAGGCCAAGGTCATCTTCCATAGCAACAGCGAACCGACCGATACCCGCCCGTTGGGTCAAGAATAGACGACGAAAGGACAATCGTTCCCCATGACCGACCAACCCCACCAAATCCACCGCGTCAACATCGCGGGGGTCGAGCGCGACCTGCGCCTGTTCGTGATTAAGCCGGGCGTGAGGATTGCCATCCTGAACATCCTCGGTGATACCGAACTCGTCCACGCGGCGGCCAAGGCGCTGGCCGAAAAGGTCATGGCGCGCCAGCCCGATTACCTCGTGACGGCGGAGGCGAAAGCCATTCCGCTGGCCTACGCCCTCAGCCTAGAGACCGGACTCCCGTACATCGTGCTGCGGAAGTCGTATAAGCCCTATATGGGCGACGCGCTGAAGTCCGAGACGCTTTCGATTACGACCGGGGCGCCACAGACCCTGTTCCTCGACGAGAAAGACCGCGAGTCTATCACCGGAAAGCGGGTCATCCTGCTGGACGACGTGATTTCGACTGGCAGCACGCTGCAAGGGATGCGCCTCATCGTCGGCAAGGCCAACGCTGAGGTGGTCGGTGAGGCGGCCATCTGTACCGAGGGCGACCGCGCCCAGTGGACGGGTGTTATTTCGCTGGAACACCTGCCGGTCTGGGTTGATTAAACCCGTTGGAATTAAAAAGCCGCCCCAGTATTGTCGGGGCGGCTTTTTTTGTTGTCTGGTCTTACGGTTGAAGCGTCATTCGGCGGACGGCGGCAGCCTCGACCGCCTCGCGCCCGAACAGCATCGGTTTGTACTGGAAGGTTGACCACAACGGGATAAGGTCGGCGTAGTGGTCGCTGAACGGGTGGCCGCTCTGGCCTGTCGTGTTCATATTGAGGCTGGAATCCCAGTCCGACAGGTCGGCAATCATACGGAATGATGCGCCAGCCCGCATGGCGAAGGTTTCTAGGCTCCAACTGGCGGCGTTGACCGTATCGAGGCTGCCAGCGGTGGCGACTGAACGGTTCACCGCATTTTCGATGACCTCAATGCCGCTGGCTCCCAGCGGGTTGCTGACGAAATTGGCGACGTGCAGCTCGCCCCAGCGCCAAGCACCGATGTCTTCACCGAGCTGTTCAGTCAGGTTGGTGACTCCGCGTTCCAGCGCCAAGCGCAGGGTGTCGTCGCGCTGTTCGACCACATCGGCAGTGGCTTCGTCATCCCACCATGCGTTATCCGGCTGGTCGAGTAGGCGCGTCACGCCCCAGATGCTGCGCGTCCCAACGCCGGTCGGCGGTAGGTCATTGGCGGCGAGGGTATCGTTGAAGGTCAGCTCGACGATTTCACGCCACGTGGCCGCCCAAATGGCCGCCTCCACGCTGTCGGCGGTGGACTGCATGTCCCACGCCATGAGGCGGTCGCGGGCATCAGCGGCGGGCGACCCGGCCTCTAGGTCAAGCTCGGCGAGGAACGGCTTGAAGGCTTCAAAACCGCTGCTGAGGTTGTCGCTCTGCATCGCCCTGAACGTGTCGATGCTGTGGGTCTCGGTCGCCTCGATGAGGTCAACAATGCGGCTGCCCCGGTAGCCATAGTCCCAGTACAGGTTGATGGTCGGGTTGATGTCGTCGCCGTACACCTCGGCCAGCTCTGCGCGCAGTTGGTCATAGTATTCCGGCACGACCAGCGCTTGGTTGGCGCTGTGAATCCAGCCGCGTTCGGGGTTGTAGATGCGCGGCAGCAGGTCGTAAGGGATATAGCCCAGCCACGCGGTTTCGCTGGTCGAGCCGTCGAGGACGCGGTTGCCCGCGTTATCGCCAGCGCGCACGGGGATGAGGCCGGGCGTCTGGTAGCCGATGTTGCCGTCTATGTCAGCGTAGAGCATGTTCTGTGAGGGGCCAGAGAAGTACGAGAGTGCCTCGCGGAAGTCATCGAAGTTTTGCGCGGTGTTCAGTTTGACGACGGAGGTAAAGAGCTGTGTGGTGTCCAGCGCTGTCCAGCGTATTGCGACCGGCTCGGCATTAAAACCCAGCGGCTCGCCGTCTTCACCAACGCCGTTGTCGTTGATGATGGGGCCGAGGTGCGTCTCGCGTACCTCAATGGTGTAGGTGGTGTCGCCGCGCCGGATGACCTCTTGATGCACGACCATATCGCGCATTTCGCCGTCATATTCGTATTGTAGCGGGTTGTCGGGGTTGACCTTGATGCTGTACAGGTCCATCACGTCCGGGCCGACGTTGGTGAAACCCCATGCGATGCGGTCGTTGTGGCCGATGACGACGCCCGGTGCAGGGGCAAAGGCAAAGCCGCGCACGTCGAACGGGCAGTCCGCACTGACGGGCTGGCAGTGCAGGCCGACTTCATACCAGATGGACGGCATCTGGATGCCGAGGTGGGGGTCGTTCGCCAGCAGCGGCAGGCCGGTATCGGTGCGGCTGCCCGCCACCACCCAGTTGTTGCTGCCGATGCCGTCGCCTTCACCGAACGCGAAGCGGATGTCGGGCGACACATTTCCCGCCAGCCGGTACGCCTCGCGGCTGAGAGAGACGGTGTTTGACGTGTTGGCGCTGGCTTCACCCGCTGGGATGGGCGCTTTTTCGCCGATGGGCAGGTCGTCCGCCGTCACGATGGTCGGCATGACATCGAATGGGTAGGATGGGTTGAGGTCCTCGACCTGTTCCGGCGTGAACACGTCCGCCCATGACTGGTACTCGAAATCTTCGAGCTGGCCGGACAGGTCCCACGCCATGACCTTACCCCAAACAATTGAATCGACCGGTGTCCACGGCTCAACCGTAATCTCAACCCCGGTCACGCCCAGCAGGCTGTATTCAAATGCGAGACTGCCGTTGGCTCGGTCGCCAATATAGGCGTTCACACCGTCGGCAAAGGCGTTGAGGTAAGATTTGGTCTCTTCGTCGTAGATTTCATCGTATTCGCGTTGGGCGGTGCGCCGCCATCCGATGGTGCGGATGAACAGGTCATTGCTCAACAACCCCTCACTACCCGTAATTTCTTGCAGGCGTCCGCTGCCGATGGCACGGGCGAATGCCATCTGCCACCAGCGGTCTTGGGCGTGGGTATAGCCCTGCCCGAAAAACAGGTCATAACTGGTGGTGGCGTAGATGTGCGGCACGCCGTAAGCGTCGCGCAAAATTTCCACCGGCGCGGACAGCCCGCTGACGGTCAATGTGCCTTCCTGTTGGGGGAGGGGGGAGCGCGTCACATTGGTGATGACGACCGCGCCGACCACCACCAAGATGAGGACAGCAACCAATAAACCCAACAGAATATATCGTAAAATCTTCATGCTTTTTTTCCTCTGGTGCGCCGAAACAAAATAGAGCGTTTGGGTGGCCGCCGATTGTAGCCCTATCGTCCTGTCTGTGCTATAGGGTTGTGCTGGCATGGTCTATCACCTTGCATCAGTAAATAGGGGTCCAAGCGCCCAGTGGGCGGTGGGTGGCTCTTTACGCAACCCGCAGCCCAGAGGTGTATGATGCTTAGATGCTAAAGACACCCCGGCATACTGGCTGGGGGAAGGGTAGATTGAGATATGACCGTTATTGCCCGGATGCGGCGCTCGGCTGGCATAATCGTGATGGTCTATGGGCTGCTGGTGACGGTTGGGCTGCTGGCGAGTCTGTGGATTCCTGATACCTTCGGGCCGATGGGCTTGTTTACCACCGCCGCCCACATTTTGCTGGCGCTGGCACTGGTGGGTTTCCCACTGGCGCTGTGGGCGGTCAGGCCGCGTCGCGCTGCCCTGACACTGTTGCCTGCCGCGTTGGCTTTCATCGCGGTGTACGGCGTGCATTTCATCCCCAACCGGGGCGGGGAGCTGACGGGTGAAGGTGTCCCCCTCCGCGTGATGACGTTCAATGTGCTGTACGGCCAACGCGACTTTTCACCAGAGATGGACGTAATCCGCGCCGCTGACCCGGATGTGGTGGCCTTCCAAGAGCTGAACTGGTCATCGGCGGCGGCGCTGTCTGAGGGATTGGCCGACGAGTACCCGTACATGGTGCTGGACCCTAGCGCCGAAAACTTCCACGATACCGGGTTCGTCAGTCGCTACCCGATTATCGGGAGCCGCTATTTTGACGACGGGTTCGGTTTCCAGCGCGTCGTGGTCGATGTCGAGGGGACGCAAATCGCGGTTTACAGCATCCATCACACCATCCCCCTGCGTCTCAGCTTCCCGTTTATTGACAACAGCACCCGGACGTTGGAGGTGACGCAGGTTTTGGAGATTATCGAAGCCGACGCGCTGCCCGTTGTGGTGATGGGGGACTTCAACATGAGCGACCTCAACGACGACTATGGGCGTTATACGGCGTATCTGACCGATGCCCACCGGGCGGTCGGCCAGCGCATGGGCTTGACCCATTCGGGGCCGTTGGTGATTTTGCCGTTCCTGCGGACGGCGCGCATTTTACGGCTGGATTATGTGTTCGTCAGTAACCCGGTGCGCCTGCGCCCAATCAGCGTGGTGGCGTGGCAGCAGTCGGGCAACTCTGACCATTTGCCGGTTGTCGCGGTGATTGAGGTGATGCCAGCCTGAAACGACAAACGCCCCGCTGTTATCACCAAGCGGGGCGTTGTTTTTTGTCGATGAGGGTGGGCTTACAGCCCTGCCAGTCGTATGACCTCGCGGGCGCGGTCGGCGCTCAGGTCGGCGTCGTGGAGGATGCCGTATTCCAGTTTGTTCTTCTTGACGAAATCGGGCAGCGCCACCAATGTCTCGAAAATATCCTGTGATTCGAGTTGGTTCAGCCGCACACCCGCCGATTCCATCACTTGGCGGATGACCGAGATGTTTTTGGCCTCCTGCCCGTGCAGCACCATCGCCAACAGGATGCCCGGCCCCAGCAGTTCCGAGTAGGATAGGCGGCTGCGCTGGGCGAAGCGGTTCTGCATCATCTGGGCGAAGAACTGCTCGCCGCCCTCCTGTGGGCGGGTGTGACCGAGCTGGGCGGTCAGACGCACCTCCATGCAAATCAGGTCGAGTAGTTCGCGCATGGCGACAATTTTCCCGTCACCCACGCCAGCAGCAATACCGAAGGCGCGCTGGCCGATGCCCGCCGCGATGCGCGCCGCCCATTCTTGGAAGCGCTCCTCTGGCGCGTTCTTGCCCTTCTCGGCGGCGTACTTCCAGTCGAGGATGCCGGTGGTGATGCTGAGGAGTTCGACGATGCCGCCGCCGCGCAGGTGCTTGGGCGCAGCGCTGATGACATCCCAGTCGATGAGGACTTTTTCGGCGGGGCCGGTCTCGACGTAGAAGCCGACACCCTTGTCATCGCGCAGCGAGACGACCGGCGTAAAGAAGCCATCGACGCTCAGGGCAGTGGGGATGATGACCACCGGCAGCTTGGCGCGGTAGCCCATGTACTTGGCGGCATCGGCCACCACGCCGCCGCCGACGGCATAGATGGCCTTGACCTGCTTGGGCATGCCCGAAGCGAGGTCGTCTAGGGTTTTACGGTCAAGGCTCTCCGGCTCGGCCTGCACGACCACCGGCAGCCGCACCATGGTGTTTACCGCCTGCCACGACCGTTTGCCCGTCAGCAGCGCGACCGGGCGCTGTTCGCGGAATTTCGAGAGGTCGAGCAGTTCTATGCGTGGCAGATGCCAGATTGTGGTCATAGCCTCGGCGCTCCTAAGCGTATTTGGTAAAGATGAGATGTGTTTAACCCCGCAAGTTTAGACCGATTTCCCCCGTTTGCCAACCTATTGCACTTGGACTCATACACACCTTGAATCCACCTCCGTGGTGTCATAGGCTTAGGCGTATGGTCTTGTCAGCCGAATAAGGTGGGTATATCCAAGATGAAGGTTGGGGTTTTGGCGCTGCAAGGCGCGTTTATCGAGCATATCAAGGCGCTGCGCGAACTGGGCGCAGAGGCGGTGGAGGTGCGTCTGCCTGAACACCTCGACGGGCTGGACGCCCTCATCATCCCCGGCGGTGAAAGCACGACCATCGGCAAGCTGGCCGTGACCTATGGTTTAATCGAGCCGCTGCGCGAGTTTGCACAATCTAAACCCACATGGGGGACGTGCGCGGGTATGATTTTCCTAGCGAAGGACATTGGGATTGACCGCCAGCCCATCCTTGGGGTGATGGACATCACCGTCAACCGCAACGCCTTTGGCCGGCAGATTGACAGCTTTGAGGCTGACCTGCCGATTAAAGGGCTTGAGGGGGGTGATTTCCACACCATCTTCATCCGCGCCCCGATTGCTACGGCTGTCGGTGAGGGGGTAGAAGTGCTGGGGGCGCTGGATGATGGGCGGGTGATTGCAGCGCGCCAAGGACATCTGTTGGCCACCGCTTTTCACCCAGAATTGACGGCTGACCGCCGTGTTCACCAGCTTTTCCTGCGGTTGGCCGAAGACCGACCATAGACAACCCCGTGGCCTGCGTTAAAATATCGCCCGATTTAGCCAACAGGCCACGGGAACTTTTACGCATGATGATGGACAAGGAACGCCTCAGCCGCGCCGCCCAACTGCTGTCCTCGATGATGGCAGACAATGACCAACCCGACGACGAGGACCTCGATGAGGAACTCGACGACCTCGAAGACGAGCTTGAAGACGATGTGGACGACCTCGACGAGGACGACGACATCGACATCAACCTCGACCTCATCTTTAACCTTGACGAAGACCCCGACGAGGAGGGCTACGACGAAGCCGAACTCGACGAGGACGACGAGGACATCGACCTGTACGGTGACGATGAAGAAGAAGAATTGGAAGACGAAGATGACGAGGAAGCCTACGAGGACGACTTAGAGCTTTAAGTACCCGTCCCCGTTGGCCTGTCCTAATCCTCAGCCCACGTCAGGGAAAATCTTGCCGGGGTTGAGGATTCCGTTGGGGTCTAACGTGGCTTTGATGCCGCGCATGACCTCCAACGCCTCGCCGTGTTCGTGCGGCATGTGGTGGGCTTTGCCCGTCCCGACGCCATGCTCGCCCGTGGCCGTGCCGCCCAATTCGATGGCTTTGGTGACAATCAAATCATTGATTTTTTCGACCACGGCCAGTTCTTCCGCGTTTTTGTACGGAAATTCACAGTGGATATTGCCGTCGCCTGCATGACCCTTCATGTAGGCGCGGATTCCATGCTGTGCCACAATTTCTTCGACATAGCCAATCAGCGCCGGGTATTGGCTGATGGGGACGGCCACGTCGTCGATGAGGAAGGTGTATCCGGGGTGGAGCCGCACCAACGTCTCGTAGGCGTGGTGGCGCACCGCCCAGAGTTTGGTGCGTTCGGCATTATCGGTGGTCGTCTTGATGCGCGACGCACCCAGCTCCTCGCAAATTTGGCGCACCTGTTCAAGGCCATAATCCAGCGCGGCGGGCAGCACGGCGTGGAACTCCATCAGCAGGGTCGGCTTCTCCTCAAGGTCAACGCCAGCGTGGTCACGCAGCAGCGCCGACTGTTTGGCGTCGATAAATTCTAGCGCGGCGGGGTCTAAGCCGCTGCCGCGCACCGCTACCACCGCCTCGACTGCCGCCTGAACTGACGGAAATGATGCGATGACCGCGCTCATCAGTGACGGAACGGGGACGAGCTTGAGCGTTGCTTGGGTGATGACGCCTAGCGTCCCCTCACTGCCGACCAACAGGTGCAGCAGGTCATAGCCCGACGACTGCTTGATGGAGCGCGACCCAACCGAAATCAGCCGACCGTCGGCCAGCGCGACCCGCATCTTCAGCACATTGTCTTTGCTCGCGCCGTACTTCACCGTGCGGATTCCGGCGGCGTTGTTCGCCAGCATCCCGCCGATGGTGGCGTTTGCACCGGGGTCAGGCGGGAAGAACAGCCCGTAGCGCGCCAACTGCGCGTTAAGGTCCTTGTGGCCGATTCCCGGCTCGACCGTGACTTGGAAGTCGTCGGCGTGGACTTCAAGGATGCGCGCCATTTTTTCCAGCGAGAGCGAAACGCCGCCGTAGCGTGCAAGCGGGTTGGCTTCTAACGACGTACCGACGCCCCACGGCGTGACCGGGATGCGGTGGTCGTTGCAGTAGCGCAGCACAGCGGCGACCTGTTCGGCGGTCTGCGGCCACAAAACCGCCTGTGCATTGCCCATCGGGTGGCGCGATTGGTCACGGTTATGCAGGTCAAGGTCTGCGCCACGGGTGCTGAGGTTGTCCGCGCCGACGATGGCGCGCAGGGCGTCGCCGTCAGCGTCGGTGAACGGGTTGAAGTGGTGGGTCATGTGATGAAATACCTCCCCCTGTTTGTGCTGGGGTACGAATCTATGCGGCTGGAAGCCCCTAGCATACCGCGCCGTGCCAGCGTTCGGGCGAAAAACCGACCACTGCCAGCGTTGGTCAGCGCCCAAACCAGCCGCGACGCTTGGAGGGCGGGGCGGGGTGATGGGTGAGGGTCAGCGTCCCGCCGCCCAATACATCGGTGATTGGGCGCAGTTCGTCGAGGATGAGGTTAACGGCGTGGACACCCTGCCGCCGCCGGTTGATGATTTCGAGGAACGCGGCGTTTTGGCGGAACATCTGCTGACCAGCATCGAGGGCGATGCCCGCCGCCCACTTCCACTTTTCGGGGTAATAGTAGTAGTACAGCGGGTAGAACGCAGCGGTCATCAGCGAGACACTGCGTTTTTCGTGCGACCACAGGTCAATCTCGGCATGGGCGGCCACTTCGGCGGCCAGCGTCAAGCCGTGGACGGTCTGTAAGGTGTGCAGCAGCGTGATGGGGTCGTCGGGGTCAGCTTCAATCACGCTGGGAATGTACCCCGCTGGGTGAATCGACTCGATGGTCTCGCGAAGCGTGTCCGCCGCCGCTTGGACGATGGGCGCACGGTCTAGGACGACGCCGGTCGCTATGCGGACGGCCAGCGCCCACGCTGACTCGTGGG
>JALONW010000477.1 GCA_025454725.1 Anaerolineae bacterium | reverse complement strand
CAGGGGGTGCTTCGGGCAGGTGACCATTTTACCCGCGCCGATGAAATGGTCGCGGGGGCGGCTCGTGAGCAGGGCGGGGGGAATATGCCGAAAGCTTCGATGGTGTCGAGGGGATGGTGGTGGTGTATGTCGAGCCAGCGTACCGAAACGAGAAGGTGTATCGGGATGCGCTGGGTCGCGCCGGTTGTCGGTGCGGCGAATTTGCAAACGTATTTGCTGTAGGAGGCAAAAGAACATGACCAAAACGATCGCAGTTGTACAGCGAAAAGGCGGCGTCGGTAAAACGACGATCGCGGCGCATCTGGCAGCAGGATTGGCCGCACGAGGCGAGACGGTGGTGATTATCGACACCGACCCTCAGGGTGACGCAGCGCGAGTGCTGGACATGCAGCCTGAAGACGGGCTGTTTAATTGGCTAACCGGCGACCGGAAAAACACCAGCGCATTGGATTTTATCCATCCGGTGAGTCCTGAGGTCTACAGCACGATGGACTCACCAAGTCGTGGTAGTTTGTACCTTCTACCATCCTCAAGCCGGACATTTGCTATTCCCATGCTGGTTCAATCACCGATGGCGCTGTCTGAGCGGATTGCGGCAGAGTTGGCTCCACACGTCAATCGTATCATCATCGACTCTGCCCCTACCCTGAGCATGTTCGACGCCTCGGTTTACATGGCTGGTGATGCCTTCTTGTACGTGACTGAGTGTGAGGCTTTGAGCGCTTCAGGGCTACGTGATGGTTTGGCGCAGCTGGCACAATATGGCAACCATCGTCAGGCGTTTGGGTTAGGGCTGCCGTCTGGTGTGCTGGGTATCGTGCCGAACAAGATGCGCCCGGGGACACGCAACCATCGCGCCAATATCGCTATGATGGCCGAGGAACACGGTGGGCTGGTTTGGAAGCCGATCAGTCAGCGTACGCTGTGGAGCGAATCTCAAAACATGGGACGTCTGATTTGGGCGTATGCACCGGGCAGTGTCGAAGCCAACGAAGCCGACGAGGTTGTTAATCAGGCACAGGAGGTGCTCAATGTCGTCTAACCAACTGCTTGACCAAATCCGTGCGCGTAAGCAAGCACAGGCGCAGGCAAATGCACAACCGGCAGCCAATACCATTGAATTGATGGAGGCGATGATTGGTAAATCGCTTGCGCCAGCTGTTCGTCAGCAGGTCGATGCGATGGCATTAGTTCCCGATGCCTCGGGAGTGCTTCGCTTCGATGACGTGAAGCTTACACGGGTGGGCTTGGTTTTTCCCGTTGATGGCATGAGACAGGACACGGCGCTATTGCTGCTAGATATGGCGTTGAACCTTGAGGGCTCAATCCAGTGGATTGTCGGAGACCTTCTTGCCTATGGCGACAGCCAGAAATGGGGCGAATTCTACAAGGCGGCGATGGAGAAATATCAGCGACAGTATTTTACCGTGGCTGATTACAAATATGTTTGCAGCAGCGTCGATTTTTCGGTACGTACCGAAAATTTGACCTTTGGGCATCACAAGTTGGTGGCCAGCCTGCCGGCCTATGAGCAGCGCGAGTGGCTTGATCGGGCGGTGGCCGAGGGGTGGTCGGTGGCGGCGATGAGGACGGCAATGCGCGAGAAGCGCGAAAAGCTCACCCCTACCCTGCGCGATGACAGCAAGGACTACGACAAAATCAGGCATGATGAGGCTCGGGCGGCCATCGCTCGGCTGAAGGCGGTGCGGCTGGGAAAAATCGCGAAGATGTCACGTGAGGAGCGGATGTTGGCGCGAAACGATGCGCTGGTGGCCAAGGCGTATTTTGAGGAGATGGCCGAGCGGATGGCTTGAAGACGAAGGGAGTGACAGCTGATGTCGCATCATGAGAACCGGTTGGCGATTGGGGCAAGGGCGCGTGCTGTGCTGGCGCGCCCTTTCAGGCTGATTGACAGCGAAACGACAGGGTTGGAAGACAACTCGGAGCTGTTGAGCTTTGCGGTCATCGACCAGACCGGCGCGGTCTTGCTGAGCAGCCGGATCCGGCCACAGAACCCCATACCGGAAGACGCGACCGCCATCCACGGGATCCGTGATGAGGACGTGGCTGACGCGCCGCGCTTCATCGATGTGTACCCGGCCATCTTCAAGGCGTTGGATGCGCGGCGCTGGGTCGGATACAACGTGAATTACGACATGGAGCGGCTGCGTTTTGAGTGTGCGCGGGCGCGGGTGCTGATGCCTAGACCGCCACGTGGCCGGTGGCCGAATGACCTTGGGTTTGATAGTCCCGAATGGGTGGACGTGATGGGGATGTTCGCCGAGTTCTATGGCGAACGGCATGACTACTTCCAGAGCTACACATGGAAAAAGCTGACCACAGCGGCGCGCTATATTGGTGAGCGGCACTTCGATTTGGAGACAGATACGACGTTGGCGCATGACGCGCTGGCCGACGCAGTGATGACCTTGAAGGTCTTGAAAGGAATGGCACGGTATGAGTGACAACGATGGGATGACGCTGGAACAACGTCAGAGACTTTTGACTCTGCTGGAAAACAACGATTTGTATGCGCTGCGTGAGCTGTATCCAGAGCCTGCGCCGGAGCAGGTGGAACGTTACAAAACCGCGTTGAAGACCTACAAATCGGATGTGTTCGAGCATACCGACGGCACGGTGTGGGTAAAGGTCGATGTTTCGGGGGATACTCACGGGTCGGTTATCCCCCGATTGATGGTGACGTTTGGCGACCGCGCCTATAAGCTGTCGTTTTCCAAGGATGAGTTTGCAGCGCTGGCCGAGGCGCTGCGTGTGGGTGCAGCTTGTGCCCAGCAGGAGCATGATGCGCGTCAGGCGCACCTCATGCGAGAGGATGACTACAGCGCTCGTATGAGGGCTTGGCAGGAGCGTAAAAACAAATGGGTTACTCGGCTTAAGGATTGGTGGGAGAAGGCCAAACCCAAGAACCGGCGGGGCAAGAGCGAGGATAAGCGGGTATCTGCTGAAGATTTGCCGGTTGAGTTGGAGCGTGAATAAGCGCTAAGTCAAGATGACCCCGCGCCACCCACGGGGTCATCTTTGATTGATAAACAGTGTGGAACAGTCCTATATTGCGGGAAAATGCGCGTAAAACAGTCTAAAGAACC
>JALONW010000476.1 GCA_025454725.1 Anaerolineae bacterium | reverse complement strand
GCTGCGCGCTCGCGGCCCGCGTGACCCAGCCGAGGCGGTTATTGCGGCCAAGCTGTTGGTCTGGCTGCACGAGGGCGGCAGCGGCGACCGGGGCGAAATCAACCTGCGCGGCGGGCGCGAGGACGAGACGTGGCGTCGCTTGAGCGCGGAACAAGACCGCTGCTCCGAGGACCGCTGTCAGGTGGCGACGGGCGGGCGCTGTCCACTGTTCACGGCACGCCAGCAAGCGCGGGCGGCACACTTGGTCATCGTCAACCACGCGCTGCTGGTCGAGGACGCCGCCCAAGAGATGCCGTTCCTGCCCGCCGCCAGCGAGGTGATTGTCGATGAGGCGCACCATCTTGAGGACGCCGTGACCAACAGCCTATCGCAGCGCGTGGAGTACGATAGCATCTACGCCCGTTTGCAGGCGCTCGGCGGCCCTAATTCCGGCTGGCTGGGTGAGGTCGTGCGCGCCGTTCATACCGCCTCGCCGGGGACAGAAGCCGCCAAAATCGAGTCGTTTGTGCAGGTGTTGGGCGAGGCGGTCACGTTCATGGCGCGCCCGCTGCAAGGCTTTTTCGCCGGGCTGGATAATCTGCTCAATGACATTACGCCTGCCAACTCGAACGAGGCGACCTTCGGCGTCCGCATTTTGACCAGCCACCGCAACCGTACCGCGTTCAATCACCTTCAAGCGGCGTGGAGCAACCTCGACGCTTACTTTGATGCAGTGGTCAAGCAGTCTGGGGCGCTGGTGCGTAAGCTGCGCCAGATGAGCGCGAAAGCCAACATCTTCGAGCCGCTGTTCCAAGGGTTGAGCGGCATGGTCACGCACCTTGAAGAGGCCTATGGCATACTAGCGGGCTTCATGGACGCCAGCGACCGCAACATCACCCATTGGCTGACCATTGGCAACGATAAGCAGGGGCCAATTACGCTGCACGCCGCGCCGGTCTCGGTCGGGGCGGTGGTGCGCCAGCGGCTGTGGGAGAAGCGCCGGTCAGTGGTCTTGACCAGCGCGACACTCCGCACCGGTGAGGACGACGACACCGGCTATCTGCGCGAGCGTTTGGGCATCCTCGACACCGACGAACTGGTCTTGGGGTCGCCGTTCGATTACAAGAAATCGGCGCTTCTGTTCTTGCCATCCGACGCGCCCGCGATGGAGGCCAAAGACGCCTATCAGCGGGCGCTGGAGCGTGCCATCCTTGAATTGGCGGTGGCGCTGGGTGGCCGGGTGATGGGCTTGTTCACCAGTTACATGCAGCTTCGCCAGACGACGCATAATCTCGCGGCGCGCATGGCGGCGGGCGGTTTCCGCGTGTTCTCACAGAGCGATGGCAGCAGTCGTCAGCTTCTGCTGGATGGCTTCTTGAATACGCCCCGGTCGGTGCTGCTGGGGACCAAATCGTTCTGGGAGGGGGTGGACATCCCCGGCGACAAACTCAGCGCACTGGTGATTGCCCGCCTGCCGTTTGCCGTGCCGAATGACCCGTTGATTGCGTCGCGCATGGAACTGTACCCAGAGGCGTTTAAGCAGTATCAAGTCCCGGAGGCGATTATTACCTTCCGACAGGGTTTCGGGCGCTTGATTCGGTCAGCGACCGACCGGGGTGTGGTGGTAGTGATGGATAACCGCTTGACCAGTAAGCCGTATGGCACGCACTTCTTGGGCGCGCTGCCCGACTGCACGGTGGTGCGTGCGCCGCTGGGCGCGCTGCGTGACCACGTGGCGAACTGGCTGCCCGATGTAGTGGAGGGGTAAATGCGAGTGATGAGCCGAAAGTGATGAGGGTAAAACCCAATGACAACTGCTAAAAATGAGCGAAGTTGTATAGCCCTCTTTCACGCTCTGTGACCCACTAGTTTTAGTCGAAAAAATCCCCCTCACCGCATGATGAGGGGGATTTTTTGAGCTTGTGGGCGGCGGAGCTGTTAGAACTTGCTCCAGAGCTGTTGGTTGTAGACCTCGTGGTGGTACTGAATCTCCGACGGCTTAATCAGCGTGCCGAGGATGCGGGGCGAACGGTCCGCCGCGCCGCGCTTGAGGGCGGCGAACTTGCCCGCCACGTCTGAGCCGACCAACTTCTTGACCATCGCGCTGGCCTCAAAATCTTCGATGGCGTCGTAGATGTTGTCCGGGAGGGTGATAATCTTCTTGGCCTTGGCTGCGGTCTGGACCGTCCCCTCAAGGCCGGTGCGGAGCAGCGAGTAGATGGCGAGGTATGGGTTGGCGTCCGGCGCGACGGCGCGGACTTCCACACGGGCCGACTTGCTGTTGCCCAACGGGATGCGGACGACACTGCCACGGTCCTTAGCCGATGCCTTGAGCTGGTTCGGGGCTTCGTAGTGCGGGTCGAGTCGGCGGTACGAGTTTACGCTGCTGTTGAGGATAAGGCACAGCTCAAGCCCGTGGTTCAGGATGCGGCTGACATAATCCCACGCAAACGGGGAGAGACCGTCCTTGCCGTCCGCCTGATAGAAGATGTTGGCGCCGTCCTTGCTGATGGACATGTTGGTGTGCATCCCGCTGCCGTTGATGCCGGTCACGGGCTTGGGCAGGAAGCTGGCAGTCGAGTCGAGGCGAGCGGCGACCTGACGGCAGAGCAGCTTATAGAGCTGAATCTGGTCGGTGGCGATCAGCGCGTCGGTGTAGGTGTAGTTCATCTCGAACTGTGACGGGGCGACCTCTGGGTGGTCCTTCTCATTCTGGAAGCCCATCGCACGCTGCACTTCGGCGGCAGTGTCGATGAATGTGCGCAGCGGGTCACCGGGCAGTGAATGGTAGTAGCCGCCGCTGGTGACGAACTGGAACGCACCGGTCTCAACATAGGCTTGCTCGGCGTGGCGACCCTTGAACAGGAAGCCCTCGATTTCGTTCGAGACGTTGAAAGTGTAGCCGTTGGCCTTGAACTGGTCTTCTGTGTAGCGCTTGAGAATCGAGCGCATGTCGG
>JALONW010000475.1 GCA_025454725.1 Anaerolineae bacterium | reverse complement strand
ATCAGGGTTGTCTTACCCGCGCCGTTCGGACCAATCAGCCCGACGATGCGCCCACTGGGGACGGTCAGGTCTACATTGTGGAGGGCGGTTAGGCCGCCAAAGCGCCGGGTGACTTGGCTGAGGGTCAGCATGGTTAGCCCACCCCCGTGGGTACATGGTCGGCGGCGCGGCGCAGGCGGCTGCGGATGCGTCGGATGGTGTTACGGAAACCGGCGGGGTCAACCAATCCGCCGGGTAGGTATAGGATGACCGCCAGCAGCACAGCGCCGGTAAACACACCCCGGTACTGGTTGACGGCGCGCAGAGTCTCCGGCAAGGCGGTTAAGACCATCCCACCGACGATGGGGCCAATCCATGTCGAGGTCCCGCCCAAAACGGCGTAGGACAAAATATCGACCGCCTTATCGAAGCCGTAAGCGTCGGGGGTGATGATGCGCGTGAGGTGGCCGTTAAACACACCAGCGGCGGCGGCCAGCATCGCGCTAATGATAAACACGACATTTTTAACGTAGGTGACGTTAATGCCCATGTTGGCGGCGGCGCGCTCGTCCTCTCGGATAGCGGCCATCGACCGACCGAAGCGTGAGCGGTGCAGTCGCACAATGAAAAACCCAACAGCGGCAAGGAAGAAAATCAGGTACTCGGTCTCAGTGAGGCGCGGGATGTTCTTGATGCCGCGTGCGCCTTCAATCAGGCGAAAACGGACGCGCTCGCCCTCAATGGCGGTCAAAATTGCGGCGACCATATCGTCGAAGTTGAGGATGACGACGCTGACCACTTCGCCAAAACCAATAGTGGCAATGGCGAGATAAATATCTTTTAGGCGCAGGACGGGTAAACCAATGGGGATGGCAATCAGCCCCGCGGCAAGGACGCCGACAATCAAGCCAGCCCACAGCGGCATCCCCCAGAACTGGGTGGCGGCCACGCCGAAATATGCGCCGATTGCCATGAAACCGGCATTCGCCAGCGAGAACATACCGGTGTACAAGGTGAGATAGATGCTTAGACCGAGGATGGCGTTCACCAGCATAAACTGGAAAACCGGCTCGGTAACACCCAGAGGCCTGAGTAAGTTGATGATTCCGTCGATGATGGCGTCCATGTGCGCTTACGCCCGCGTGCTTTCGGTCTGACCGAGCAGACCCTGTGGCCGAATGAGCAGGAGCAAGAACAACAGCCCAAAAACGACGATGTTGCGGTAGCTGCTGCCGCCCAGCGCTGTGCTGAACGTTTGCAGTCCAGCGACCATCAGACCGCCCAATACCGCCCCGTTGATGCTGCCCAGCCCGCCCAACACAATCGCGGTCAGCCCGACTAGCGCGACATCTGCGCCGATGAACGGGCTGACGTTGAGGAAAACCAGTCCATAGAGCATCCCCGCCGCGCCGCCCAGCGCCCCGGCGATGAAAAACGTGACGACAAACACCCCGCCAACGTTAATCCCCAACAAGGCGGCCACCCGTTGGTCGAAGGCAACGGCGCGCATCTGTTGGCCGATTTGGGTGCGGCTGACGACCGCTTGCAGCACCACCATCATTGCCAACGCAACGGCGAGGATGACCACGCGGATGGGGACAATTCGTAATTCACCGATGATGAACGGTTCATCGGGGACGAGACCGCGTGGGAAGTAAGCGTCTGTTCCGCCGTAGAGGCTCTGGAAGAAAAGCTGGGTTAGGCTGACCAATAAAATCGACGCGCCGATGCTGCTGATGAGCTGTGAAATGCGTGCCGCGCCGCGCCGTCGCAGCGGTCGGAAGGCGACGATTTCCAGCACGACACTGAGTAGTCCGGCGCTGACCATCGCCAGCGGGAAGGCCAAGATGAGCGGCAGTTGCAGCTTGTCAATGAAGACGAGGCCAAAAAATGCCCCACTCATAAAAATGGCGCTGTGGGCGAGGTTGAGGACGCCCAATACGCTGAACACCAGCGCGTATCCCAGTGCAAACAAGCCGTAAATCGCGCCGAGCGAGAGCGCATTGATGAGTTGTTGTAAGAAGGTATCCATTTGAAAGAAGTGATGAGTCCTGAGTGCAGGGTGATGAGAGAAAAATACACCTTTTTGGTGGTTGTTTGGGGTGATTCAACGAACCTGTCCCTGCCTCTTTCGTTAAGAGAAGGGCAGGGGATGAGGCCGCGGCTAATACCTTTTATTCCTCGGTGTCTTCTTCCATCTCTTCCGACTCGTTCATCGCGTCGCTCATGTCGTCCGCGCCTAAGACGGAGAATGCGCCGCCTTCAGCAATCTGGACGACCGGCGCGTGAACGGGGTCGCGGTTCTCGTCGAAGCTGAACAGGCCGAGCGGGCTGGGAAAGTCCACAATGGCGGCCAGCGCGTCGCGGATGGCGGCGGGTTCGGCACTGTCGCCGCAGCGGATGGCGGTCGCCATCAGCCACGCGCCGGTGTAGGCTTGGGCGGCGAACTGGTCGGGCTGTGCGTCTTCATAGGCAGCCGCGTAAGCCTCGGTGAAACTGGCGCTTAGGGCTTCGGGGCTGGCGATGTTCCACGCCGCGCCGACGATAACACCTTCGCTGGCCTCGCCAGAGTTGGTCAGGACGGCGGGGCTGTTCAGACCGTTACCGCCGATGATGGGGCCGTCGAACCCCTGTTGGCGCGCCTGCACGATGATTTGAACGGCTTCAGCGGCCAGCGCCGAGACGACCAGCGCGTCGGGGCTGTCGGCCAGCAGACTGGTGAGCTGGGCGCTGAAGTCCACGTCACCCTTGGCGAAGGTGGCCTCAGCGATGATTTCAACGCCGTTTTCATCCAGCGACTCGACGAACACATCGTAGCCGCTGACGGTGAAGTCGTCATCGTTGCCGTACAGCACTGCGACGCGGGTCAGGCCGAGTGCCTCAGTTGCTTGGGCAATCGTGCCGGGGATAACCGATGATTCTGGGAGCGAATTGCGGAAGACGAAATCGCCCATGTCGGTGATACCAGC
>JALONW010000106.1 GCA_025454725.1 Anaerolineae bacterium | reverse complement strand
AACCTGACCGGCGAGACCATCGTCGCGCTGGGCGGCCTTGATTTGCCCGCCGCCAACGACGTTGAAAACGCCATGCAGTACAGCGCGGTGCAGTTGTTCATCCAGAGCGCTCGCCGGTCATCGCCCGGCTTTGAAGTCCACGACGGCGACCTGCGCCACATCATCCGCATCTGCCGCAGCGTGGACGGCCTGCCGCTGGGCGTCGTGCTGGCTGCCTCATGGACGGATTCGCTGTCGGTGGTCGAGATTGCCGACGAGATTACCCGCAGCCTCGACTTCTTGGAGAGTGAGCTGCGCGACCTGCCCGCCCGCCACCGCAGTATGCGCGCCGTGTTCGATTATTCATGGGCGCTGTTGGGCGATAACGAGCGTGAGGCTTACGCCAAATTGGCCGTTTTTATGGGCGGCTTCAACCGTGACGCGGCGCAGGCCGTCGCCAACGCCAGCCTGCGGACGCTGACCACCCTCCAGAACAAATCATTGGTGCGCCGTCACCCGGACAGTGGGCGCTACGAGCTGCACGAGTTGGTGCGCCAGTACGCCGCCGAGCGCCTGAGCGAATACCCCGACATCCAGCGCACGGCAATGGCCGCCCACGCCGAGTTCTACAGCGCCTTCTTGGTCAAACACGGCGATGTCTACATGCAGCCCGGTCAAGAACTCAAGACGCTGCAAGCCATTGAGGATGAGCGCGACAACATCCGCGCGGCATGGACGTATGCCATCCAGACCGACCGCCTCGACCTCCTTGAGAAGTCGATGGGCGTGGTGGCGGTATTCTTCGAGGCCAAAGGCTTGGCACAGGAAGGCTCTGATGTCTTCCACGAGATTGCAGACGCCATCAACCAGCGCCCCAACCCTGACGCGGTGCTGGTGGCACGGGCGCGGGTCTACGGCGCGCAGATGGAGGTGTTCCTCGGCGACTACGCGCACGCTACCGACGATGCCAAGGCCGCGCTCAAGGTGTTTGAGGCGCAAAACTTGCCGATGGAGATGGGCAAGGCTTACAACGTCCTCGCCTATATCGCCATGAACCAAGGCCACTATGACGATGCGCTCGACGCACTAGAACGCTCCATCCGCGTCATCCGTGGCAGCGGCCACAAACACGCCAATATGCTGGTCAAGCGTGGAGAGGCGACGCTGGCCTATGTGCTGTTCCTTCAGGGCGAATACGGCAAGAGTGAGGCGCTCTACCGCCAGCTTATGACCGAGGCCGAGGCGCAGCAGGCTTACTTCGCCATGTACCACTACAACAACCTCGGCGAGGTGCTGCACGCGCAGGGGCGTGACGACGAGGCGCGCCCGCTGATTCAGAAGGCGCTCGACGCTTTCGTCACCATCAAGAATCTGCGCTGGCAAGCGGTGGCGCTGGTTAACCTCGGCCTGATTGAACACTCGGCGTCTCGTTTTGCCGAAGCCGAGGCCTATTTCCGCCGTGCCTTACCCCTCTATAAGGAAATCGGCGACCGGCGCGGAGTGGGGGAGGCGCTCAACCGACTGGGCAGCACGGTCTACTGGTATGGCAAATACCAAGAGTCCATCAATCTGCACCAACAGGCTTACGCTCTGTTCACCGAATTGGGCAACCGCAAAGGCGCAGCCGATGCACTGGTCCTGAGCAGCATCACCCAAAACGCTATTGGTGACTACGATGGGGCCAAGCGCAACCTTGATACCGCGTTCGAGCTGCGCGGCGCGATGGGCAACATGGCTGAAATCGCCGATGTCCAGCAGATTCTGGCCGTCAATGCCATGTACCGGGGCAGCTACGACGAAGCGCTGATGTACCTCGACCAAGCGCAGGACATCTTGTCGGCCACTGAAGACCCTGACCCCAGCAACCACATCCCCTATCAGATGCTGCGCGGTATCATCTTTGTTGAGGCTGGGCGGTACGAAAGTGCCACCCCCATGTTGGAAGAGGCTGTCCGCACCTTGGAGGCACAGCGTGTCTACTGGGCGCTGGCGCAGGGCATGGCCTCGCTAACGGTGGCCTATATCAACACGGGCCGCGTCGATGAGGCGCTGGAAGTCGGGCGGCGCGCCGTAGAATACGGCTATCTGTCCGAGGCGCGGGACTGGTCGATGCTGGCGATTATTGCCACCGCGTGGGCGATTGCTTTACGCGGAAACCCGCTAAACGGTGTAGAATACATCTCATACGCGCTTAATGCGGCAGTCAACCAGCACAAGTTCATCCTCAAACATGGGGAACAAATCTTGGCGGTCATCCGCAAGTTGTTGGCCCAGCCAGAATACGAGGCGGCCATTGGGCGCGGAAAAAATCTACGCTATGAAGAGGTGGTCTCGGCCATTATAGGCCGCCCCGTTGAGGTAAACACATGACCTTAGTGTTAGCAGGCCGTTATGAGATGGGCGCGTTAATCGGTGAAGGCGGCATGGGCGCGGTCTTCCAAGCCCGCGACGCCCAGACTGGCGAAACGGTGGCCGTCAAACAGCTCCGCCACGACGTGCTGAACGTCCAGCCCGACCTGATTGAGCGCTTCTCCCGCGAGGCCGAGGCGCTGCGCGAACTGAACCACCCGAACATCGTCAAGGCGTTTGACACCGTTCAGCAGGATGGTGAATATTATATCGTGATGGAATTTGTGCCGGGGCAGGACCTCGGCACGTTGCTTAGGCGTCAGGAGCGTCTGTCGGTGGCACAGACCGTCCGCATCGCCATCGAATTGGCCGATGCGCTCACCCGCGCCCACTACCTCAAAATTATTCACCGCGACATCAAGCCTGCCAACGTGTTGATTACACCCGACGGCACGCCGCGCCTGACCGACTTCGGCGTCGCGCACATGGGTAACAAAGCCCGCGTGACCACGGTCGGCATCGCCGTCGGCACGCCCGACTATATGCCCCCGGAAGCGCTGCAAGGCCAGACCACCGACGCCCGCTCTGACATCTGGGCGCTGGGGGTGATGCTCTACGAGATGTTGACCGGCGAACATCCCTTCAAGGGCGAGACACTGCCCGCGCTGCTGCTGAACATCCTCAGTTCACCGCTGCCGGACATCGAGTCGATTCGCCCAGAAGTGCCGGTCGCGCTGGCCGACCTCATCTATCGAATGCTGGAAAAAGACAAGGTGGCGCGCATCCCGTCGGTGCGGCTTATCGGCGCGGAGTTGGAAACCATCATGGAGGCCGTTCGCACCGGCACGACTCCCACGCCGCGCATCCGCACCGAGGAAATCGCCCGCTTCCAAGAACCGCTGCCGAACACCCCAGTCATTCGCAACAATTTGCCCGCCCAGACGACCGGCTTCGTCGGGCGCGAGGACGAATTGTCCGAGGTCGCCCGCCTGCTCTCCGACCCATCGACGCGGCTGATTACTATTCTCGCGCCCGGCGGCGTCGGCAAGAGTCGGTTGGCGGTCGAGGCTGGGATGCAGACCATCAAGCGCATCACGACCTCGCCCAGCACCACGCGGGTACGCGGCGCACGCACCACCCGTTTTCAGTCGTTCACCGGCGGAGTATTTTTCATCTCACTGGCACGCTTGGTCGATGCAACGCCGCTGGTCAGCACCATCGCCGACGCCATCGGCTTGAATTTCGCCCCCGGCCAAGACCCCAAGGTGCAGCTTCTCGATTACCTCCGCGAGAAGTCGATGCTCCTCATCATGGACACCTGCGAACACCTGCTGGCGGGAACCTCGCTGTTCAACGACATCCTACAGGCCGCCCCGCAGGTCAAAATCCTAGCCACCAGCCGCGCTAAGCTTAACCTACAGGGCGAGACGGTCATCGCGCTGGGTGGTTTGGCTGAACCGGGTGACGTGGGCGATGCCGTGCAGTTGTTTGTCCAGAGCGCCCGCCGCGTCCGCCCCGGCTTCGACCTCGGCGACGACGAACTTGACGCAGTGGTCAACATTTGCCAGAGCGTCGGCGGCGTCCCACTGGGGATTGAGTTGGCCGCCGCGTGGGTCGAGATGCTCTCACCGACCGAAATCGCCGACGAAATCGCCCGCAGCCTCGACTTCTTGGAAAGCGATGCCCACGACACGCCCGGACGCCACCGCAGTATGCGCTCTGTGTTCGATTACAGTTGGAACCTGCTCTCGGAGGAAGAACGCGCCACCTTTACGGGTATTGCGGTCTTTCGGGGGCATTTCTCGCGGTCGGCGGGGCAGTTCGTGACCGGTACAGGTCTGCGCCAACTCATGGCGCTGGTTAACAAGTCGCTGCTCAAGCGCTCCCCCGACGAGGGCATGTACGAAATTCATGAGCTGTCGCGCCAGTACGCTGAGGAAAAGCTGGAGAAGGCCGCGAACCGCGATGCCATCCGCGACGCCCACAGCACCTATTACCTGACCGTCCTCAACGAGCGCGCCCATGAGATTTTCGGGCGCACCGGCCAAGACCTGTTGGAGCGCATCGAAAAGGACATCGAGAACGTGCGCGCCGCATGGCTGTGGGCGGTTAAGCGCGGCCATATCAGCCTGCTGCGCGGGGCGGCCAAGGTGCTGGACATTTACTTTGACCTGCGCGGCCAAACCAACCAAGCCCAGCCACTGTTCGAGGCCGCCGAGGCCGCCATCCGCGCCCAACCCGACTCGCCAGAACGCGATGCGGCGCTCGGCGTTGTGTTGGGCGCGCACTGCCGCCTGATGATTTCATCGCGGGAACCGGCAGCAGCCAAACAGCTCCTCGACCAGATGACTCCGCTGCTCAACGACGGCTGGACGGCCTTCGAGCGCGTGTTTTATGCCGAGACCATCGCCTCGTATGAGTTGGTGTTCGGCGACCCGGCGGCGGCGCGTCCGGTCTCGCTCAAGGCGCTGGCCGAGGCTGAGGCCAACAACGATTTGCTCGGCCAGATGCTGTGCCACATCAGCCTGTCGCGCACGCACTGGTACCGCCTCAGTGGGGAGCGCGTAGACCTCAAGCAGGCGCGCCACCACATCGACCGGGCGCTGGCACTGTCTGACCAGCTTGGCGGCGACCTCGTGCGGCTGTGGGTGCTGCTCAGTCTCGGCACAATTTTGGGGATGCAGAGCAACATCCCCGAATCGGAGGCGGTGCTGCGTGAGACCGAAGCATTGGCGCGCAAACAGGGCAATCTGACTGCCGCTGCCAGCGCGCTGAACAACCTCGGCTTTATGCTGATTGGCACGGGGCGGCTGAACGACGCCCGCGCCTGCATGGAATCCAGCCTCGCGCTGCGCCGTGAGGTCGGCAACCGCCATGCCATCGCATGGGGGCTGTACTCTCTCGGCCAAATCGAGCTGGCCGATGGCGAATACGCCAAAATGCGCGAGCTGGCAAAAGAAGGCCTGAAAATTGCCCAAGATGGGGGATTCCTTGATTGGCAGTGGGCGCACAACTATCTCGGTGGGTTAGGTGCGGCCTTCCTCGGTGATGCCAGCTCCGCCGCTGACCACTTCAATGCCTCGCTCCAGATTGCCAAGACCATGCGGAGCTGGTATCACGAGGCCACCAGCCATAACTGCCTTTGCCTGTCGTCGTTCCTCGTCAAAGATTACGCTGCCGCCCACCAGCACATCACCCAGACCGTGACCGCTGCCCGCGAACATGGCGAACCAAACCTGCGCTGTGTCGGCCATGTCTGGGAGTCGCGGCTGGCGTTCGTCGCCGGTGATTTCGAGGCCGCCAGCCGCTACGCACAAGAGGCACTGGACTACTTCACCGACGACGCCAAACAGGTCCCGTCCTACAACTGGAACGAGAACCTGAGGATTGAATACACGGCACTGGCAGCGCGGGCGCTGGCAAACGCGCAAATCGCGCTCAAAAAATTGGACGACGCCCGCGCCACCCTCATCACTGGCACGCGGGCGGTTCAGCGCCTCAAGAGTGAGCGTGTTTCATTGGCCGTGCTGACCATGTGGGTGGTCTACCTTGACGCACGCGGTGACCTCGCGCAGGCGGCCACGGTCGCGGCCTTCGCGGAGGCCAACCCCAAGACCCCCACCTTCGACATGAACGAATCTAAGCCCGTCCTAGAAAAGGCGCAGACCACGCTAGGCGCAGAAACCCTCGGCAAGGCGCTCAAGCGCGCCAAATCCGCCAGCACGCCCCTTCTACTCGACGCACTGATAAGTTAACCCCCACCACACAACAAAAGAGGGGACAGCGCGGTGCTGTCCCCTCTTTTGTTTGTCTACCAATACGCAGAAAGGTTACTTCTTCGGCAGCTCGTAGGTACACATATATGCGCCCAGCACCTGCGGATAAACCATGGGGCTAAAGCCGGTCATCTCAATCGGCGAGGGACCGCTGAACGTGAGATAGCCGTCCTTCGCCGGGCAGCCCGCCTCGAAATCGCCGAAGCGGTAGTAGTACTCGTTGGTGCCGTCCTCATACCAGTCGTCATAGGCGATATACGCGCCGACGCAGCGGGTCATCGGGAAGAACCCGACATCACCATTAAAGCCCTCAATCGACTCGCAGACCAGACCAGCAGGGTTGTCGAGGTCAATCCCGCCGCCGTCGTCAATGATTTCGACGAAGAAGTTGCAGGTCGCGGGGACGTAAGATGTCGGGTTGGCCTCAGCGCGGATGATGTACCAGCCGCAGGTCCAAGCCCACTCGGTTTCGGCCTCGGTCGGCCAGTCACATTTGCCTTCTAAGCTGCCACCGGTATAACAGGCGTTGGCACGCTCGTTGCTGGCAGGGTTATTTGGACTTCCTGCATCATCCTGAGCCAGCACCACCACCGCCGATAGTACTACCAGAACCAACAGCGACAAGACTTTCTTCACAGTATTTCTCCTCAATGAGAGCAGTTAAACAGTACCACAATACTATTATACGTCAAATCATTTAGAAATGGATAGCCAATATGACAATATATAAACAAACAAACCGCCCCAGCTTTGATTGGCTGGGACGGAGACAAACACCGTAAAAAGTCAACGCTTATCGGCCGGGCGGGACTTCACCCAGCAGGCCGACCAACACCTGCACTGCGCCCACGCTGTCTATCGGTTCGGTCAGCACTCTGTCGCCGCTGAAGGTAATTTTCCAGTAGCCGCCGGACGGGTGACCAATCATCAGCACATCCCTCGGCGCTTGCGGCTGACCGCCTTCGACGGTGACCAGCGTCAGGCCGACCACGACATTGGGCGAAACCACCGCCTGCCACAACGACTCAGGCACACCCTCGACGGGCTGTGCCGAGCCGTGGAGCGCCTGCCACTTGGCGCGGGGGAGTGTGACGGCCTGTCCCGCTGGCGCGGCGGTCTGGCCGGGCGTGATATTGAGCGCGGCGGTCAGCAGCGCGACCAGCTTATAGGGCGTATCGAGGACTTGGAAGCGCTGCACACCCGGCAGCGGCTCGGTTTGGCGGATGACGAAGCCGTTCATAACGTACAACAGGTCGCGCACCTGCTGCGACGGGCGGTCAAGCTGGGCGATACCCCGCGCCGCCACGCCTGCCGTTACTAGTATGGCAGTCCCGCCGTCCACCAAAAACTGACCGTCCGCCTTGGCGGTGAGGATGCCACGGGCGTACAGGGCACGCAGCGTGGCGTCACGAGCAGCCTCGTCCAGTTCCACCGGAGTAAAAAGCGGCAATCCAGCGCCCACCAACCGGAGTAAGACGCTCAGTTCTTGATGGGTAAAATCGATTTGTGTTAGCGTATCGTTCAGCGCGTTGTCCAGCGGCACCGTCGGGTCGGGCATGGTTTAATCCTCAAACAATTTAAGCCCTGAGATAAGGACATATATAGCCCCATTTAATCACGCTTTCGTTTTTTGCGACAATCGCCACCCAGCGACAGAGGAGGCGGCGTGCAGAACAGGCATCCGGTTGTTATCGCCTAATGCGTATTGCCCGTGGTACACTCTCCGCCAAAACTAGGGATGTTAGGCCACCTTCATGACCAACTATGGGTTCATCATCGACAATCGGAAGTGTATCGGCTGTCATGCCTGTACCACCGCGTGCAAACAAGAAAATGAAGTCCCGCTTGGCGTCAACCGGACGTGGGTAAAATCGGTCGAGACTGGGGCGTACCCCAATACCCGCCGCCACTTTCAGGTGACACGGTGTAACCATTGCGCCAACCCGCCGTGCGTGCGGATTTGCCCCGTGTCGGCCATGTACCAGCGCGCCGACGGCATCGTCGAGTTTGACCCACAGGCGTGCATCGGTTGTAAGGCGTGCCTACAGGCCTGCCCCTACGACGCCATCTACATCGACCCAGAGGACGGCACGGCAGCCAAGTGTCACTACTGCGCGCACCGCACCGAAATCGGGCTGGAACCGGCCTGCGTGGTCGTCTGCCCAGAACACGCCATCATCGCCGGTGACATGGACGACCCAGCCAGCGAAATCAGCCGGATGCTGGCGCGGGAGAGTGTCACTGTCCGTAAGCCGGAACAGGGGACAGCGCCCAAGCTGTTCTACATCGACGGTAACGACGTTGCCATGCACCCGACCGCCGTCGAGCGCACCCCGGCCACCTTCGCCTTCGCGCAGGTCATCCCGCTGGAAGGTATCCCAGTCTTGGATGCGCCGATGCCCTCCACCCTACCGCACATCAGTGAATCCGACCCGGCGGCCAAGCCGTCGCGCCCGCCGCAGCCGCAGGGACAGCCGTCCGGCGGCCCGATTCACTTCGCCAATGGGCGCATGGCCGACCACATGACTCAGGTCACATACAACCAACAGCACAAAGTCCCGTGGCATTGGCCGGTCCCCACCTACCTCGTGACTAAGGGCATTGGCGCGGGCGCATTCATGCTGCTGGCGCTGGGCGATGGCCTCGGCCTGTTTCCGTTTGACCGTTTGGCGTATATCGCGGTCGGGTTCGTCGCGCTGTTGTTCACCGCCATCACGACCGGCCTGTTGGTCTATGACCTCGAACGACCTGAGCGTTTCTTGAAGATTATTTTCCGCCCGCAGTGGCGTAGCTGGCTGACTCGCGGCGCGTTCATCTTGATGGGTTTCAGCGCCGTGGTGGGTATATGGTGGCTGGTCGAGGTATTGACTCTGCTGGGCGCACCGCTAGAAGGGCTGGCAGGCTTTATTCGACCACTGGCGCTGGGGTCTGGCCTGATTTTGGGGGCGGGGACGGCAGTCTATACCGCGTTCCTGTTCGGCCAAGCGGAGGGGCGTGATTTGTGGCAGAGCAGCGCGCTCCCCTTCCACCTGTTGACACAGGCGTTTGCGGCAGGCAGCGCGGGCTTCCTCGCGGCGGGGTTCTTCGTCCCATTCAGCGCCCAGATGACCACCGTTGGGCGGGTCGCGTTTGTCATCAGCGCGGCGCTGGCGCTCATCATCCAGCTCATCAGCGAGTACGCCACGCCACACTCGTCCGATGCAGCGATTAAGGCGTCCCATGAAATTAGCCATGGGCGCTATCTGTGGCATTTCTGGGGCAGCATTCTCATCGGTCACCTGCTGCCGATGGCCGCCGCATGGCTGATGAACACCGACCCGTTCGGCGGGGTCATCGTGCTGGCCTGCACCGCCGTCGGGCTGTACCTGTATGAGTATGCGTTTGTGATGGCCCCGCAGGAGATTCCGAACAGTTAGAGGGCAGCAACCCCTCACCCCAACAAAAAACCACCCTGACCTAATCTAGGCGGGGTGGTTTTTGTCTTACACGAACCCGACTGATTTAGAAGTCGAAGTCGTTGATGTTCTCGCTGGTGAAGATGAACGGCGCGCCGAGCAGGATTTCGCTGCCGTTGACCACTTGCAGCGTACCAAGGCGGCCAGCCTCGACCGAGGTCGATTCCGGCGTCAGGGTGCCGTCAACCACGGCGCGCATCACATAGGTGGCAGCGTAACCGAGGTCAATCGGGTTCCACAGCACGACCGACTGGACGCAGCCGTCGTTGACGTACTGCTTCATGGCGTTGGGGGTGGCGAGACCAATCACGGCAACTTCGCCGCACAGCCCGGCTTGGGTCACGGCGTCCGCCGACGACGGGGTGGCGACGCTGGTCATGCCCAACAGGCCGTCGATGTCCTCACCATATTTGTTGATAAGGGTGTTGGCTTGGTTGAACGACAGAACGGGGTCTTCCTGCGCTTCGACCGTCTCCAGCCACGTCATCTCCGGGAAGCACTTCTCTTGGTAGGCCTGCATCTCGGCAATCCAACGGGCTTGGTTGGGGGCGGTGAAGCTGCTGGTGACGATACCGAACGAGGCATCCGGCCCCTTTTCGGCGGCG
Organism: Anaerolineae bacterium; assembly: GCA_025454725.1. GTDB lineage: Bacteria > Chloroflexota > Anaerolineae > Aggregatilineales > Phototrophicaceae > Flexicrinis. The sequence continues at coordinate 1,191 of JALONW010000106.1, read as the reverse complement.
AGGCTGTCGATGACGGCCTTAGCGATGCCGTTGAACTCGGCTTGGTTGACGAACCATGTGCGGGCTTCGGGGTTGCTGTTGGCGTCATAGCCGACGACGTGGATACCGGCCTCCAGCGCCTTCTGCAAAACCGGCGAAATCGCCACCGGGTCGTTGGCCGCGAACAAGATACCGTTCACACCCTGTGTGATGTAGTTGTCGATGAACTGGATTTGGTCGTCGATGCTGTCGGTGGTCGAGCCGTCGGTGGTGGCGGTCACGTTGCCCAGTTCCTCGGCGGCCTGCTGGATGCCCAGCGCAGTCGCGTTGAAGTAGCCGATGCCGATTAGCTTGGGGATGTCCACAATCACGATGTCCTGACCGGCGAGGTCGGGCGGGTTGACGGCCAGACCGCCGTTGTAAGTCGAACCGGGTTCTTCGGTGGCTTCTTCATCGCCTTCCTCAGACCCTTCTTCGACTTCCGGCGTGGCGACGGGTTCCGCACCCTCAGCGGCTGGGCATTCCAGCGGGTGGGTATCGAGGTCGTCCGCACCGTCCCAACGGTCTTGGGCGGCGGCAGGCACGGCAAGGACGGACATCATCGATAGGATGATTAACAGTGAGAGCAGTTTACGGGTCATGTTTGGCTTACTCCTGAGCTATCTCTGCGAACGATTGAAAGGATTGTTCTTTAAGTAGCGCGATGGTCTGCTTACCGGCGGTCGTCGCATCACCCCCTTTCAGGGTACGGTCTCACGGGCTGAATTTATGACTCTCGTCCAGTGATGTAGTTGTTAATCAAGATGGCGAGGATTAAGGCTGAACCAATCACAATGACGGTGGCATTGCCGGTCACACCGTTACGAGGCCGTTCTTGAGGAGTTGAATCAGCACGACGCCGAGCATCGTCCCCAAAATACTCCCTTTGCCGCCGAAGATGCTGGTCCCGCCCAGCACCACCGCCGCAATCGCATCCAGCTCAAACCCTGTCCCCATGTCTGAGCGGGTGGTCGTCACGCGGGCGACGAAGATGTAACCCGCCAGCGCCGCCATGAAGCCGCTGAACGTGTAGATGATGAGCTTAACACGGTTTACCGGTAAGCCGCTGAAGCGGGCGGCGGTTTCGTTGCTGCCGATAGCGTACAGCGTGCGCCCAAACACTGTCCTCGACAGCACCACTCCACACACCAGCGCCGCGACGATGAGAATCCA
>JALONW010000105.1 GCA_025454725.1 Anaerolineae bacterium | reverse complement strand
AGGCGGGTCTTGCCCATCCCGCCGGGGCCGAGGATGGTAATCAGGCGGACGGCGGGGTCGTCGAGCAGGTCTTCAAGCTGCGCCAATTCGTTCTCACGCCCGACAAACGGGGTGGTCTGCGCGGCGAGGTTGTTCTTGACCGACGCGGCGGACGGGGTGGGGGTCTCGAAGCGGCGGTCATCGTCGCGGCGGATGGACGCGCTGAAAATGTCGGTGCTTTGGCCGCGCATGATGGCCTCCAACTCCGCCCCAATCAGGCGGACGGACGGGATGCGCGTGTTGGGGTCTTTGTCCAACATCCGGTAAATCAGGTCGGCCAGCGCGACCGGGCAATCTGGCCGCAGTGATTCGATGTCGGGAACCGGCTTGGTGAACACGTTGACGACCATACTGGGCAGGGTGTCAGCGGCGAACGGGTGCCGTCCGGTCAGCATCTCGAACAGCATCACGCCCAGTGCCCAAATATCGCCGCGCTGGTCGGTTTGCTTGCCGTCCAGCGCTTCCGGCGGCATGTAATCGGGCGTCCCCAGCGACAGGCCGACGGTGGTGACGCGCTCTTTCTCGGCAACATACGCCACGCCGAAATCGGTAAGGCGCGGTGTGCCGTCAGCGGCCATAAGGACGTTGGCGGGTTTGAGGTCACGGTGAACAATCTTGAGGTAATGGGCGCGGGTGAGCGCGTCGGCCAATTCAATGGCAATCTTGAGGATGTGCTGCACCGGCAGCGGCGATTGGTCACGAATGAGGGTGGCGAGGTCCGACCCCGGCACATATTCCATGACAATATAATGTTCGCCGTCTTGGTCGAGCGTCGCCAGTGCCTTGACGATGTTAGGATGGTTGAGGGCGCGCAGCGCCTCGGCCTCGCGGGTGAAGCGCTCCACGATGTCGGGCTGTTTCTTGACGACTTCGCGCTTGAGCTGCTTAATCGCCACGGCCTGCCCGTTGTGCGAATCGACGCCCAAGAACACCACGCCCATCCCGCCCTTGCCGATTTGTGACTCAATCTTCCAACGGTTGTGCAGCATCGTCATACCGTGTGCGCTCTCTGTGTTTTGCCTCTCAAGCGCTTATCATACCCTAAAATACCCCCCAACGGCGTCGGAAGATAGATGAGAGCTGGTACTAGGGTTTAACCCAAAACAAGAGACCGGGCGCTCTACAGCAGCCCGGCCTCTTTAACCTCTACGGCTTATGTGAAATGAGCTTGACAGCTTTCTCTCTTGCTATCCGCTTGGGGTTCAAACCCCAAGCTATTGGTTGCGACGGGAAGCCCACTAAAGGGGCTTGCCCCATCGCTTTTGCGCTTGAAATGAGGTTCACACCCGTTCAAAACAGCCCCTTCAGTGGGCTTGGCTGTTTTTCTCTAGCTGGAGGCTTGAGCCTCCAGCGGCAAACGAGGCGTCCCCTACATTTTAGCGTGGTTTAGGCCTCGCCGATTTCGCCGTCGTCGTTCTTGTCCTTGCGCTTGGCCTTCTTGGCGCTGGCCTCGGCTTCTTCATCACCGAAGCGCACACGCACTGGGCCGACGCCGCCCTCGACGAACAGCTTGACGCCGGTGTCCGACAGGTCATAGCCCTCGGTCTGGTACACATCATCCTTCACGCGGCGCAGACCATCGGGGAGCTGGATGGGCCCGACGCCACCTTCCTTCTTCACGCGCAGGGGTGTCCCCTCGGCCAGCACGATGCTGACCGGGCCGACACCGCCCTCAACCGCGAGGTCAAGGTCTGCGTTCGCCGGGATGACCACCGACAGCGGGCCGACGCCGCCCTCGACCTTAATCTTGGCCGGGTTCTCGGCGGGCAAATAGACCTTAACCGGGCCGACGCCGCCTTCGACGTGGGCCTTATAGCCCTCGGCGCTGTCCGGCAGGTAGACCGTGGCGGGGCCAAAACCACCCTCAAGGCTGAGATGGGTCAGGGTTAGGCCGCGCAGGTCGAAGGTCGATTCACCCATGCCCGACTCAACGCTGAGGTGGACAGGGACGGTCGGGGTGATGCCGACATCGACATGCAGGTCAATGCGCTTACCGATGTTGCCCAGCAGGCCGCGCAGACCGCTGAACGTCTGCGGCTCCAGCCGGATGTTGGTCTCAGTGTCGCGGCGGCTGACGACGAACTCCAGCTTGCCGACGTGCAGGGCGTCCACGTCAATCAGGCGACCCGGCAGGTCGAGCGCGCTGACGTTGAACTTGCCCACGCCGCCGCCGAGCTTAATTTTGGCCTGTGCCGTGTCGTCGATTTCGGCCTGATAGTGCGTATCACGCGGGTCTTCGGCAATACCGCTGAAGACCTTGCCGACCTGTTCGGCGATGCTCTCGAAATTGAACGAAAATTCGACCTTATAGTCCTTCTCGTCACGCTTGGGTTTGTTATTGGTATCGTTCATGGTTTCCTTACCCCCTACCGGTCTGTATCCCGGAGTCGATTGGTGTTCGATTGGCCTACTATTATTACGCGCAGGGTGGCAAAAAGGTTGCAGCGTAGTCTACAGTTAGGATGGAAATCCGTTTGTAGGATAAAGGTCAGGGGAAAAATGCGATGGGTGTACAGCGCTACCGGTCATCTGGGGGTCTGCCGGGCTGGTTGGTGTTCCTGATTGCGGTAGCAGTTGGGCTGGGCGGCTATTACCTGTGGCTGGGGGTGCGCGATTACATCCAAGCGGGGGGGCTGGGCATCATCGAGGCCACCCAGCGCGCCGACCTCATCGCCAGCGCCACACAGGAGCGCGCTGTAGTATTCACCGCCGCCGCGCCAGTCATCACACCCGTCCCGTCGCCGACCGCCGTTCCACCCTGCCAAGATTTTGAGGTGGCCGCCACGGTCGCCATCATCCGTGACAGCCCGACCACCAATGCCGCCATCCTCGACCAAGTTCCCGCCGGGACGGTGGTCTGCGTCATTGGGCGCGCCAACGACGACCCCAACAGCGAGTGGTTCCTGCTGGACTTCAACCCGCGCACGCGCCGCCTCGACGCCGCTTACATGCGTGAGGACGTGATTCTACCGCTCAACCCCACGCCTACACCGTCACGCACCGTGACCCGCCCCCCGACCGTGACGCCGGTGCCAACCACGCCGTCGCCGTTCACCAGCACGCCCTCGCCGACCCCCTCACCGACCCCGACCATCACGCCCAGCCCGACGCTCCCGCCGGTCTTGGTTATGCCGACCCAAGCGCCCTGACCCGGCGCGCCTGTCTGGTCACCCCGTCACCCCTTGACTCTCACGTTGCGTGAGGGCGTATGCTTCCTTGTGATTGACCTATCAACAAGGAGCCAACCCTATGAACTCTATCACCATCCTCGACATCGAATCAATTTACCGCCGTCTGTTCGATGCGCCGGATGCCCAAACACGCGCTGACCTGTTCGAGCGCGAAATTGTCGCCCCGTTCGCCAGCCTCAGCCAGATGTTTGGCGGCGCTCCCGCCTTCCGTCAGCGGGGGATGTGGCCGGAGCAGTTCAATCGCGCTGATAACCCCGCTTTTGCGGCAAACTTCGCACTGATGGCGCAGCACAACGCATGGGCAGAGGCCGCAAACGGCGCACACGAGGCGTATGACGCTTTTGGCCGTTCCGCCGACCTGAGCGCCGTGGGCGACATCACGGTTGCGCTGCTGCTGACGGCCAACACGGTCGGTGACGCTGACACCGGCTACGCGGGCTTTGGCGCAATCCCCGGCGCGGTCATGGTCACCTACAGCCAGCCCAACGCCGAAAACCTGCGGTGTGTTCGCGCCGCTGCCGCCCACGAAATGCACCATCAACTGGTAGGCTGGTTGTTCGGGCAGGGTTATATGATTCAAGACCTCGCGCATTATATGGTCGCTGAGGGGCTGGCCGAGTCGTTTGCCGCTGAACTGTACGGCGCGGATAAGGTCGGGCCGTGGGTGACACGGGTTGACCCCGCCAGCCTGACTGACACCAAGCGCCGATTTACCGAAAACCTTGGCCTCAGCGACTTTATGGCCGTGCGCCAATTCATCTTTGGCGACTCGGTGATGGCCGGTTTTGGCGGCGCACCCATCGGTATCCCGGCCTATGCAGGCTACGCGCTGGGCTACCACACGGTACAAGCGTACCTACACAAAACCGGCCAGAGTGTGGTCGAGGCCACGTTTGTTCCACCTCACCAGCTCATTGCTGAGTCGGGCTACCTGCTCAGTTGAGCGCAAACTCAGCCCTTCCTGAGCAATCGGTGAAATAAGCGTCGTAAGGTTGGCGCTGGGGATAAAATAAGGACGGTTGTCCGTTTTTTATCCCTACCAACCGACCGATTGACGAGAAGGAACATAAGGTTATGCAGGACCAAAACCGTAAGGCCAACTGGAACCGCCGTGATTTCCTTAAGGGCTTCACCTTCGGCGCAGCAGGTGTCGGGCTGTCGGCCACCGGGCTGGGCTACTTCATTACGCCCGCGCAGGCGCAGGACGCCCCGCCGACCCTTGGCTCGTTCTTACGCACCAACATCGGCGCATTTACCGTCACCATCATCCAAGACGGCACGGGTGAGTTTGGCTATGACATCCTCGCGGCCAACGCCGATGCCGACGAACTCGCGGCGGTGCTGGCGGCCAACAATCTGCCCAACACCCCGCCCAAGTCCACCTTCAACGTCATGGTCATCGACGCGGGTGACCGCCGCGTGCTGCTCGACACTGGCAACGGCGTCGGCGCGGGCCAGCTCATCCCGACGCTGGGCGTGCTGGGTCTTCCCGCCGACAGCATCACCGACGTGATTATCTCGCACATCCACCCCGACCACGTGGGCGGCGTCTCGCAGGACGGCGTGGTGAATTTCCCCAACGCCGCCTTCCATATCGGTGAGACCGAGTATGACTTCCTCATCAACGGCGCAGAGAATTTTGCACCGTTGGCCCAACTCATCGCAGGTTCGACCACTAAGCTCCAGCCGGTCATCGACGCGGGCAGCCTCAACATCCTGCCCGACGAGGGCGAGTGGCTGCCGGGCATCACCGCTGTTCCCGCCTTCGGCCACACCCCCGGCCAACTGAACTTCCTGATTGAGTCAGACGGCGATGCGCTGTTGGCAATCATGGACACGGCCAATAACGCGGTCGTCTCACTGGCGCGCACCGACTGGGCGCTGGCCTTTGACACCATCCCGGAGCAGGCCGCCGAGACCCGTCGCGCCATCTTGGGTCGCGCCGCCACCGAGCAGCTCAAGACCTTTGGCTACCACTTTGCCTTCCCCGGCGTCGGCTACATCGCCGCCGAGGGTGACGGCTTCCGCTTCGTCCCCATCAATGCCTAATTGATTGAACGACCAAACCGGCCAGCGCGACACCCGCGCAGGCCGGTTTTTTTGTTAGATGGTCGCCGCTGACAGCATGACCGCGTTTCCGTTCGGGTCGATGACCGTGCAGCGGTTATTTTTCGGCGGTGATTTCGGCTGGATGCCCAGCGCGGCCAGCCCATCCAGCGTCGCGCCGAGGTCTGGGACGGTCAGGCCGAGCATCAGGTTTTGGGTCGTCCCGGCCTCATTAGGCGGGTAGAGTTCCAGCACCATCCCGCCCTGTTCGCAGGCGTCATGGACGGGACCTTTGCCGTGCTGTTCTTCGGTGAAGGTCAGGCCGAGGGCTTCATAAAACCGCCGCGATTCGTGGCGGTCTCGGCAGCGCAGGACGATGAGCGTAAACATGGTGAATCCTTCTTTCCTGTTTGGGGAGGATGACAGGGCATGAGGCTTGTCCGTACAACACAGATCATCTTGTGCCGTTTTATAACTTGCGTGCAAGCAAATATCTTTAACATCAGCGGACAGCACAGGTGCTGTCCTTACAGGACGGATAATCCCACGCCATTTTCACCTATGCGCGGGAGGATTTACGCCTGTCTTCGCTGTTCATCCATCCAATTTGCAAACACCCTCTCAAAACCCATCACGCATCACTTAAAACAAAAAAATCCCGCTTGCGGCGGAGCGTACCACCGCAAGCGGGACTCATATTTTGGCGCGGGGCTTAGCTTTACTCAAGCGGCCCTCCTGTTTTATGCCTGTTGTGCGCCTTGCAGCACGAGCTGACCGGCTTCGGTCAGGGTGTCGAGCAGCACATCAAGGTCAGCGGATGTGGTGCGGAAGTTGACGTGGCAGGCGCGCACGACTGTCTTCCCGTCAATCATGGTGGTGGTGATGAAGGCGCGGGCGCTGGCGTTCGTCCATGCGACAATCTGCCGCTGGAGGTCGTCGAGCTGCTCCTCCGGCACACCGGCGGGGACGTAGCGGAAGCACGTCACGCTCAGGGGGCCAGCCGTCACCACTTCATAGTCACTGCGGGCGAACAGCTTGCGCCGCAGCTCGTAGGCGGTATTGATGTCCTGCGTGATCATCTTGCGGTAGCCGTCCAGACCGTAGTGCTGGATGCTCAACCACACCTTGAGGGCGCGGAAGCCGCGGGTCTGCTGGAGGCCGTACTCGCTGAACCAAGGCTCGGCGCGGTCTTCTTGCAGGTAGGCTGGGACGAGGCTGAAGGTCGCGCGCATCGCCTCAGCGTGGCGCACGATAGCACAGCCGCACTCGACCGGGATGTACAGCCACTTGTGCGGGTCAACCGCGATGCTGTCGGCGCGGTTCATGCCCTTGTACATGCCTTCGGTCTGCTCGGCAAGGATGCCGAAGCCGCCGTAAGCACCGTCAATGTGGAACCACATATTTTCGGCTTCGCACAGGTCAGCAATCACGTCGAGCTGGTCGATTGCGCCGGTGTTGGTCGTGCCAGCGCTGGCCGCCACACACACGGGGTGCAGACCGGCGGCGCGGTCGGCAGCGATGGCCTCACGCAGCTTCTCCACGTCCATGCGGTGCTGGCTGTCCACGGGGATAATCCGCAGGTTTTTCGAGCCGATGCCCAGCGCGCTGATGGCCTTCTCGATGCACGAGTGACCGTGGGCGCTGGTGTAGACAATCATGGGGGCGTCGATGCTTGCCATGCCGTCTGCGCGCACCTTGCCCTCGCTCATCACGTGACGCATCACGGCGAGACAGGTCAGGTTGGCCTTGCTGCCACCGCTGACGAACAAACCCTGCGCTTCTTGGGGGAAGCCGAGCATGTCCTTCACCCACGTCAGCGCGGCGCGCTCGACATAGGTGGCGGCTTGGTCACCACCGGCTGCTGACGGCGACATGGCCGCCGCGAACAGGTCGCCGAGGATACCGATAGGGGTCGGGGTGCTGTTGACCCATGCGAAGAAACGCGGGCTGGGGTTGCCCATCGGGTAAGCAAGGACTTCATTTTGCACACGGTCAAGGAGGTCGAACGGGTCTGCGCCGGTCTCTGGGATGGGTTGGTCTTCTAGACTGTGACGAACATCCAAGGGGACGGGACGGCGCGTAGGGCCGTCGGCGAGATCGGCGAGTTGCTGTGCAATCATGTCGATTGCGCGATAACCCAGAGCGCGGAATTGCTCCGGATTCAATACGTCCATCTGTGTTTGCCTCTCTAGTTTGCCATGCAAACTGAACGCCAACGGGGGCGCAAAGACCACCACGTCGGCTGAACGAGAAATATGGGGTGATGTGAAGGTGTTATTCGGGGTTTTCGGGTGACACGCGCGCCCCCAGTTCACGTGCCGCACTCAGGAGAGGGTCTTCTTGGGATGACCCCCGGCTTGCAGAACCGCCGCTTTGGGCAGTCTCTCCCGTAAGTTCTACTTGCACGCGCAACCACACCTGATGCACGTCATAAAGGGCGCGGGAGATGGCTTGAAGTTTTGGTTCCTGTCCTGCCAGCCTTCTATAGTATACATCAGTATTGGTGCTGATGTACAAGAGATTGCCGTCCACCCGCTGAACCTTAAAGTATTCTAATACGGCGGGGCCAGTCGAGGAGTATTTGGTCAGCGCACGCAGGGTTTCCCCCCATTTTGCCATAATCAAACTGGGCTGGATGATGGGCGGCGCGCCCGGCGCGGTCGGCTCAATCGTCAGGTTATCGGTGGGTGGCACAGCGGCGGGTTTGGCCGGGCGGGCGGCTCCCCCACCCGCAGGCGCGGCCACCATCACCACTTCCGGCTCTGGGTCCTTCAGCGAATCGATGAAGGCGAGTTCCAGCGCGAGCTGAGGCTGCCAGCCACCGGTGCTGGCGCTCACCGCGTCATTGAAGGCTTTCACGGCGCGAATCAGGCGGGCGCGGGGGACGGCCTCGGCGTGGCGGCCATAGGTTTCACGTTCGTCGGCGCTGGCGTCCACTAGCTCCGACCCGGCAGTCTGAGTCAGCAAGACGCAGCGCAGGTGTTCGACCATCTGGCGGGCGTATTGGCGCGGGTCGCTGCCGCTGTCAATCGCCGCGTTGATAACGTGTAAACCGCGTGAGATGTCCTCAGTCGCCAGCGCGTCAGCGAGGTCGAGGACAGCCTGACGGTTGCCCGTGCCGAGGATGCGCTGGGCGATGTCGAGCGTAATCACGTCGGACGGGTCGCTGACCATCTGGTCGAGCAGGCTGATGGAGTCGCGGACGCTGCCCGTCCCCTGCCGGGCGACCAGTTCCAGCGCGCCGCGTTCGACGTGTAAGCCCTCAGACCGGGTAATTTGTTCCAGCCGGTCGGCCACCTGCTGCAAGCTGACGCGCCGAAACTCGAATTGCAGGCAGCGGCTCTTAATCGTCTGCGGCACTTTGTCGATTTCGGTGGTCGCCAGCACAAAAATGGCGTGACCGGGCGGTTCTTCCAATGTCTTGAGCAGCGCATCGAACGCGCTCCCGCTGAAGCGGTGAACTTCGTCGATGATATAGACCTTGTAGCGCCCTTCGGCGGGCGTAAATTGGATTTTCTCGCGCAGGTCGCGCACATCGTCCACGCCGGTGTGGGTGGCCGCGTCAATTTCAATCAGGTCAAGGTAGGTCCCGTTGTTGACGCCGACGCAGGCGTCGCACTGGTCACACGGGTGCTGCTCGACATCGGGGTGGGTGCAGTTGACGGCTTTCGCCAGCAGGCGGGCGGTGGTGGTCTTGCCCGTGCCACGCGGGCCGCTGAACAGGTAGGCGTGGCGGATGCGCCCGGTCTTGAGCGAATTACGGAGGGTATGGACGATGTGGTCTTGGCCCACCACGTCATCAAATAAGGTGGGACGCCATTTCAGGTAAAGGGCTTGTTCCGGCACGGCTCAGTCCTCCACGGCTCATCGCTTGAGGCTGAATGGTATCATCGGATGGGGCAAGTTGGTAGCGCCAGTGGGGGGTGGGCAAACGCATCCAATTTCTGAGAGGGTGGACGCCCCATTGGGCGTCCCTACCCATCGGGTCATGCTGTAGGGACGCGCAACGGCGCGTCCGCTGCCCATCATACACCCTTACCCTCAAAACTATCTTCGATAGCGTAAGATTCGCAGCCCTACCCCTCTGTCAGGGCTCGTTTGATGCGCGCAAGGCCGTCCATCAGCGCGGCGCGGGGGGTGGCAAAGTTCAGCCGGGCAAAGCCCTCGCCGCCCTTGCCGAAGTCCTTACCGTTGTTGAGCGCCACGCGCCCCTTTTCGAGCAGCAGCTTATACGGGTCAGCGGCCAGCGGTGTCTGGCGGAAGTCCAGCCACGACAGGAAGGTCGCCTCTGGTGTCGTGACGGCCACGCCGGGCAGTTCAGCGCGCACGTATTCGGTCACGGCGTCACGGTTGGCGCGCAGGTAGGCCAGCGCCGCATCCAGCCACGGCTGACCGCCTCGGTAGGCCGCTTCGGCTGCCACATAGCCCATCACGTTGGAGTGTGCCACCGTCCCCGACCACATGGCCGTCATCATGGTCTTCCGCAGCGCGTCATCGGTGACGATGGCGAAGCCCAAGCCCATGCCGGGGACGTTGAAGGTCTTAGACGGGGCCATCAGCGTGACGGTGCGCGCCGCCGCTTCTGGCGACAGCGATGCCAGCGGGGTGTGGCGCTGGTCGGGGTCGAGAATCAGGTCACAGTGAATCTCGTCGCTGATGACGGTCAGGTTGTGGCGCTCGGCCATGGCCGCCACTTGTTCCAGCTCGACGCGGCTGAACACGCGCCCGACCGGGTTATGCGGGTTGCACAGCATCAGCACGCGGGTCTTGGGCGTGATGGCCGCTTCCAGTGCGGCGAAGTCGAACTCGTAGCGCAGGTCTGCGCCGTCGCGGACGGCCAGCGCCTCGACCTGCACGGCGCGCTGGCGGTGGTTTTTGGGCGCGCTCAAAAACGGCGGGTAAATCGGCGCAAGTGTCAGGATGTGGCCGCGTGTGCCGCCGTAAAGTTGGCAGACGAGGTTGAGGCCGACCACCAGCGACGGCAGAAACACGATGTGGCTGGGGTCAATCGTCCAGTTGTAGCGTTCGGCCATGCGCGCCGTAATCAGGTCGCGCAGCGGCTGATGGTCGAAGTGGTAGCCAAACAGGCTGTGGTCTTGGGCGCGCCGGGCGATGGCGTCGGCGATGCAGCGCGGCGACTCGAAGTCCATATCGGCCACCCACATGGGCAGCACGTCGGCGTCGTACATCGTCCATTTAATCGCGCCGGTCTCGCGGCGGCTGAGGGGCTTATCGAAATCGTAGGCGGGGGCGTCGGTCACGGTCATCGGGAGATTCCTATCCTGTTGATGGTTTCCAGCCCCCGATGGTAACGCACCGCGCCGCATCGGGCGAGTACCGCGTGGGGTTGTCCAACAGAAAACCCCCGCGCTGGGCGGGGGTTGGGTTTGGCGGAGAGCTTGGGGGTGTTAAATTTTGGTAACGTTGCGGGCTTCTGGCCCCTTCTGACCGACCTCTAGCGTGAACGTCACGCGGTCGCCTTCGTTTAGGCTGCGGTAGCCGCTCGCGGCGATGGCGGAGTAGTGGACGAATACGTCCGCCTCGCGGCCATCAACCTTGATGAAACCGAACCCCTTGGTGTTGTTGAACCACTTGACAACACCTTCCAATTGATTGTCGGTCATTTGTGCCTTGCCTTAGTCTTTCCGCGCCGCACCCGGCGCTCGTGCTGTACGACGGAAATACTGTAGCAGAGGCGCAAAATTCGCGCAAGATGACTGAAATCCTACGCCCCGCCCCCTCGCA
>JALONW010000474.1 GCA_025454725.1 Anaerolineae bacterium | reverse complement strand
GATGGCGGCAGGGTCGCGGAAGTTGGTCACGAGGGTGCGCTTGGCCAGCATCGCGGTTTGGCTGATGAACGGCATCGAGCGCTCGGCGGGAGTGGGCTTGGATTGCAGGTTGGTGGTCTGGGCAAGGGTAGCCATAGGTAGGGGGTCTCCGTTGGGGCTAAGGGTCGATTAGGCGGGGGTGGCTTCGGTCTCGGCGGGGGCGTCAGCCTCTTCGAGGCTTTGGCCGGTGTATTGCAAGAACACGTCGTCGAGGGTGGGCTGGGTGAGCGTGAGCGAGACGGCCTCGATGTTGTTGTCCGTCAGGCGGTTGACCACGGCGGGCACGACCTGCGCGGCATTCTGGCGATAGAGGCGGACGACGCGGCGGTCTACTTGCGCCTTGTCGAACATGTCGGCCAGCAATGCGCCCGCACGCTCGGCGGTCTCGTTATCGCGCACGGTGACGTTGACGGACTCGCGCCCCAAGCCAGCCTTGAGGGCGGCGGGCTGGCCTTCGACGGCCAGCTTGCCCTTGTTCATGATGGCGATTCGGTCGGCCAATTCGTCGGCTTCTTCCAGATATTGGGTGGTGAGGAAGATGGTCATATCGTATTCGCGGTTGAGGCGGCGCACCTCTGCCCAGATGTCGCGGCGGCTGGCAGGGTCGAGGCCGGTAGTCGGCTCGTCGAGGAACAAGATTTGCGGCTGGTGCACCAGCGCCATCGCGAGGTCGAGGCGGCGGCGCATCCCGCCCGAGTATTTGCCCACACGCCGGTCGGTGAATTGGCTGAGGCCGACGATTTCGAGCAACTCTTTGGCGCGCTTGGTGGCGTCGGATTTGGTCAGGCCGAACAATTGTGCCTGAATCGTCAGCAGTTCCATCGACTTCATAATCGGGTCGAGGCCGATGTCTTGGAGCGCCACGCCCGCGATGCGGCGGACTTGGGCGGCCTGCAAGACGATGTCGTAACCGCCGACGGTGGCGTGCCCGCCGGTCGGCAGGCCGAGGGTGGTCAGCATGGTGACGGTGGTCGATTTTCCCGCGCCGTTGGGGCCGAGAAAGCCGTAGATTTCGCCGCTGGCGACCTTGAACGAGACGCCATCGACGGCGTTGAAGTCACCATAGCGCTTGATGAGGTTGTCAGCGATGATTTCACGATTTTGGGTCATGGGGTGTCCTCTTCGGGGTAGTCCGAATAGTCGTCTTCGGGTGGGTTGGCTTGCTGTTCCGCCGTGTAATAGCCGTGGGGCGGGTTCTGGCCGAGGGCGTCGGCAAAGCGGTCATTGAGCAGGGTCAGGCCGTGCAGCAGGGTGATTCGCTCTTGTCCGTCCAGCGGCGCGAGGATTTCGGTCAGGCGCTCCTCGGTAAACTGGTCGATTTTGTCGAGCATGTGCCGACCGTGCTCCGACAGGCGCACGTAAACTACGCGCCGGTCTCGGGTGTCGCGCTCACGCTCGACCCAGCCCCGCGCCTCTAGGGTCGAGATGGTGTTGCTCATGGTCGGTGCGCTGACCGACATGGCGCGTGCCATCTCACTCAGGGTGTGCGGGCGGGTGGTGAGCATCCCCAGTAAGCCCATGTGCGATGGGATGACCTCTAGGCGCGTGGAGCGCAATTCCGCGTTCATCACACGCATGACGAACGGGATGATCTGGAGGGTGCGGTGGGCAATTTCTTTGGGGTCGGGCGGGCTGCTCATCAGATTGTTTAGCCGTGCTAATGGATTGACGCGCTAAAGGTTAGGACTCGACACTAAGTGTCGGATTAAACCTGTTTGAGCCGTCGGATAGAACGTTTACATGGCAAACTTAGCGAACGCCCATTTTCTTGAATTGAGAGGGGGCTTGGGGGTAGAGTCTGGGGGCGAGTTTTTTGGGTTTTACGGCCTTTTGGGAAGGATTTTGGACGATGACCGCACAGTATGTTGGCGCGTTGGATCAGGGGACGACCAGCACACGCTTCATTTTGTTCGATAAGGGCGGGCGCATCGCCGCCTCGCACCAGCTGGAGCACCAGCAGATTTTCCCACAGGCGGGCTGGGTGGAGCACAACGCGCTGGAGGTGTGGCAACGCACGCAAGAGGTGATTGCTGGTGCGTTGGGCAAGGCGGGCGCGACCGCCTCTGACCTCGCGGCGGTGGGCATCACCAACCAACGTGAGACGACGGTGGTGTGGGATAAGCATACCGGCAGGCCATACTACAACGCGCTGGTGTGGCAAGACACGCGCACCGACGGCATCGTGGCGCGCATGAGCGCCGAGGGTGGGGCTGGGCGCTTTCAGGCCAAGACCGGCTTGCCAATCTCGACGTATTTCAGCGCGACCAAGCTGGTCTGGCTGTTGGAGAACGTCGCAGGGCTGCGGGAGGCCGCCGAGCGCGGCGATGCACTATTCGGGACGATGGACACGTGGTGCGCGTGGAATTTGAGCGGTGGGCGTATCCACGCCACCGACGTGACCAACGCCAGTCGTACCCTGTTGATGAACCTGCACACGCTGGATTGGGACGACGCGCTGTTGGCCGCTTTTGGCATCCCAAGGGCGATGTTGCCGCAGATTTTGCCGTCGTCCGACGCGCACGCTTACGGCGTGGTCAACATCGCTGGGCGCGACGTGCCGCTCACCGGCATCTTGGGCGACCAGCAGGCCGCATTGTTCGGCCAGACGTGTTATTCGGCAGGCGAGGCCAAGAACACCTATGGCACGGGCTGCTTCATGTTGATGAACACCGGCGAGCAAGCGGTGACCAGCCAGCACGGGCTGTTGACGACGCTGGGCTATCAGATTGGCGGGCAAAAGCCAGTCTACGCGCTGGAGGGGTCGATTGCCGTGACGGGGTCGCTGATTCAGTGGTTGCGCGATAACCTCGGCATCCTCGAGCAGTCCTCGGATGTCGAGGCGCTGGCGCAGGCCGTGACCGATAACGGCGGGGTGTATTTCGTGCCGGCCTTTAGCGGGTTGTTCGCGCCGTATT
>JALONW010000473.1 GCA_025454725.1 Anaerolineae bacterium | reverse complement strand
ATCGCCTTCTGACAGCAAGTCGGCCAACGCCCGCACCGTGTTCAAGGTCGGGTCGCCTGCCGGAACCATCACCCACACCGCCCGCGGCGCGTCCAGCTTGGTCACGAGGTCGGCCAACGATGACGCGGCCACCGCCCCGCCCGCCGCCGACTTCGCCACCGCCTCGGCGCTCTGGTCATACACCGCCACCGTGTGGCCACCACGGATGAGGCGCGTGGTCATGTTCGCGCCCATCTTGCCCAAGCCAATCATACCCAGTTGCATCGGGGTCATCCTTCCACATCATCGGTCATCACAAAGCCGCCTGATGATACCCCAGACGCCGCCAGCGACAAGGATATGACCAAGAACATGCCAGACAGCCCTCGGCACGCAATCGCACCCATCTCTAAGACACATTTCACATTATTTAAAAGCGGTATGAAGACTGTAATGGTATCTTTGTATTAAGTATTGTTATTTTGTATTAAGCTTAAAGTACCTTGCAGCATCTGCAACTCTGGAGATATGGTCTCATGAAACAACGTACTCTTTCATCGTTCATGCTGCTCTGCCTCTTAATCTTCACCTTCATCGTCCTCACCGGCACCGTTGCTGGGCAGAGCAGTACCAACTTCCCAACCCGTGTCGCCGCGGGTGCCGGCCTAGAAAACGGCACACCGCTCGACGACATCGAAGACCTCGTACTCACCGAGATTAACCGTTGGCGCCTCTCGCGCAACCTCGTCCCGTTCGCCCGCCACTCGGTCTTGGATCAGCTGGCCGAGAATCAAGCACAATACGTGATGGCGTTCCGTTGGTTCACCGACGGGATGGATTTCCACCAAGACGCCTATGGCGGTGGCGTCGTCAATCGCTTGTCCAGTGCAGGTTGGCCATCCTACGAAATCGACAACCACATCATCGGCGGCGAAAACGCGGCTTTCTATGTCACGGTCGATGGCGCCATCAACTTCTGGAAAGGCTCGCGTCGCCACCGCGAAAACGTAGAGAACAATACCTACCGTGAAATCGGTGTGGCCGCCTACGCCTTCCGCAACAACATCCTCGTCTATACCGTGTTCGCCTCGCGCCCGAACACCATCCCCATCGTCGTCGATGCCGACCGTGGCTGGGCATACATCTCGCTCGACAACTCGTATTATGCCGACGGCTTCAGCCCGACCTACATCGGCTTTTACAACGACGCAGGACAACGCCTCCACGACCAACCATGGCTGGTTTGGAGCCCGCGCATCCGCCTACCCGCCGGTATCACCGAAAATTTCGTTACCTTACTCACAGACGGCATCACAACGGTGCGAACCGATGTAGACCTCAACATGTCCCTGCTGTTCCCAGCCGAGACATCGCCCGAGGACTTGCAACGGGTCTATTCGGGTGAGCCAGTCCCGACCCTAATCGCCCTCGAGCCCTTGCCGACCCTGCCCTATGAGCCGACAGCCACACCCCGTGGTGACGACTACCAAATCGTCATGACCTACAGCTCGGACTCTTTCTTCATGCGCAACAACTCTGGCGAGTTCCTCGACGTGCGCCCGCTCAGCATCCGTGGAAACGACCGTACCGTCACCACACAATACCTAGCGCGCTATTCCTCCATCCCCGTAAGCACCCTTCCGCCCAATGCGTGCTTGCAAGCCTACTCACTGGCGCTCGAGAAAAGCCTGCCGCCCGCCCCACGCACTTGCGCGACCGTGTTGTCAGTACGCAGCGCCGTGCGCCCGTCAGAGCGCTTCTGGCTGACGCCCATGTTCGAGGTGTACTGGAACGAGGACAAAATCGCCAGTTGCTACGCCCAAGACCTGACCTGCTCGTTCGATTTGCCAGCCAATTCACAAGAGTAAAACCCCGTAATCCCTGCCCAATCGCGGCGCACCATAACAGGTGCGCCGCACCCCACCTCACCCTGCCATCAATGCCCACCCCAATACCCACCCGTGGACTCATTGTTGCATCCCACCCCATGTTCCGGCCATCGCCTGCGCTATAATACGTATCATCAGTATTTTTAAACGGGTTTCAGGTAAAGGGGATTCGGATGAGCGACCGGCAGCAAGTCATCTCGGCCATCAAAGCCAAACGTGAGGTCTCGGTCTTGGTCATCGGCGGCGGCGTCAACGGCATCGGCACGTTCCGTGACCTCGCCCATCAGGGCGTCGATGTGCTGCTGGTCGAGAAGGGCGACTTTTCCAGCGGTGCCAGCGCGGGGTCTTCCCACATGCTGCACGGCGGCATCCGGTACCTCGAAAACGGTGAGTTCCGGCTGGTCAGCGAAGCCTTGACCGAGCGCAACCTGATGCTCCGCAATGCCCCGCACTACGCCAAGCCCCTCCCGACCACCATCCCGATTTTCAGCCTGTTCTCCGGCTTCCTCAACGCCCCGCTCAAGTTCCTCCGCCTGATCGAAAAGCCTGCCGAGCGCGGCGCAGCGGTCATCAAGCTCGGCCTCATCTTCTACGATTGGTTCGCACGCAAACACCGAGTCATGCCCACCCACCGCATGATTGGCCGCGCCGAGGCGCTCCAGTCCTACCCGGGCATCCACCCCGACGTGAAATACGTGGCGCGCTACTACGACGCATGGATGCCCTATCCCGAGCGCATCTGCCTCGAGCTGGTACAAGACGGCGAGGCCGTCAACCCCGACGCGCACGCCCTCAATTACGTCTCGGCGGTTGGTGCGGCCAACGGGCGCGTGCAGCTCCGCGATGAGCTCACCGGTGAGACGTTCGAGGTGCAGCCCAAGGTCGTGGTCAACGCCGCAGGGCCGTGGATTGACTTCGCCATGCGTGCGCTGGGCAAGCCGACCGGCTTCATCGGCGGCACCAACGGCGGCGAGTTCTTCTTCGAAAATCACGACGGGCGCATCGTGCTGATTTTGCCGTATCTGGACGGCAAGGTCATGGTCGGGACGACCGACATCCGCATTCAAGACCCAGAGGACGCGGTCTGCACCGACGACGAAATTGATTACATGCTCACGTTGGTCTCGCGGGTGTTCCCGGGCTTTACGGTCGGGCGTGAGCACATCGTGTTCACGTTTAGCGGGGTACGCCCCCTGCCCGCCAGCGATAAGGGCTATACGGGCAACGTCAGCCGTGACCACAGCATCGCCATCACCGAAGCGGGCGAAGGCGGCCTCCCCTTCCCCGTCCTCTCACTGATTGGCGGCAAATGGACGACCTTCCGCGCCTTCAGTGAGCAAAGCGCCGATGCCGCGCTCCAACGCTTGGGCAAGCCCCGCGCCACCCGCACCGAG
>JALONW010000472.1 GCA_025454725.1 Anaerolineae bacterium | reverse complement strand
CCACTTAACCAACAGTGACAAAGTAATGGTCAGCAGTAGGTAAATGAGTGCGGCGGTGGTGAGGTAGACCACATACTTAAAATTCGACCCAGCAATCACTTTGGCCGTCTGTGTGACCTCACGCTGCGCCAGCACAATACCCACCAGCGAGGAGTCCTTAATCATCGACACAAGGTCGTTGCCCAGCGGCGGCAAAATACGCCGAATGGCCTGTGGCAGCACGATGAAGCGCATGAGCTGGAAGAACGACAGCCCCAGCGCACGGGCGGCCTCAATTTGCCCCTTGTCGATAGACTGGATGCCCGCCCGGAAGGTCTCGCTCATGAATGCGCCATAGGCCAGCGCCAGCCCGACGATACCGACCTCGACCGAGGTTCCGCGCCATTCAAAGATAATCCCCATCGGTTCGAGGATTTCGGTGCGGATGTAGGGGATGAGGACGAACGCGGCAATCAGCAGGAAGGTGACGATGGGCAAGCCGCGAATAATCTCGACGTAAACGGTCGAGAGGTGGTAGAGCAGCGCCCGGATGATGCTGAACGGGATGCCCAGTGGGGTGGTAGCCGGGGTGGGTGGGTTGGAGCGGATGAGGCCAATCAGCAGGCCGAACACCATCGCCAGCGCGTAGCTGGACAGGCCGATGATGATGGTCAGGGGGACAGCCACGATGAGCTGGTTGAAGGCTAGAGAATACTCGGGGTCAGCGATGATGGCGAAGCCGACCCACAAGCCCAACACGACGAGGATAATCCCCCACCACGGCAGGTTATACAGCCGCCGGTAAATTTGCCACGCGCTCATGACGGGTCGAGGTGCTGTGGTAGCACTATCCGAGATGTCAGATGGGGTTTGCTTCTTGGCAGGGATTTCCATGTGGATGTGGCCTGTTTGTCCTTGCAGATGAGGGGGTAAAAAAACGGTCGGGGCATGGTCTAACCACGCCCCGACGCGCTTCGTTTTGGGCTTACTCAGCCGCTGAGAACCAGCGGTTGTTGATTTCCAACAGCGTGCCGTCGATGGTCATTTCGGCCAGCGCGAGGTTGAATGCTTCGGTCAGCTCCGACCCCTTGGGGAAGATAAAGCCGAGTTCTTCGGTCTCGGTGATAGCTCCATCCAGCAGGCGGATGGCCTCGGCGTTGACGCCGACATAACCCTGACCCGCCACGTCGTCCATCACCACCGCGTCAATGTCGCCCGCGATGAGCGCCTGCACGGCGACTTGGAAGGTGTCGAAGCCCTGAAGGCGACCAGAGTCCGCGCCGACCAGCTCTTCAGCGACGAAGTAGTTGGTCGTGCCGGGCTGCGCGCCGACCAGCAGGGTCTCATCAGCCAAAAACTCGTCCACAGTGGCGAAGCGGTCTTCATCGACGCGCACGAGCATGCGTTGCACTAGCGAGACATACGGCACTGAGAAATCGACCAATTCCATACGGTCTTCAAGGATGGTGATGCCGTCGGCGGCCATGTCGTATTCGCCGTTGCTGACGGCGACAATCATGCCGTCCCACGAGGTCTCGATGTACTCCGGCACGCAGTTGATGCGGGCGCAAATTTCGGCCAAGGCGTCATAGTCCCAGCCAATTGGGTTACCGGTCTCGTCTAGGTAGTTGAACGGTGGGTAGGCGTTCTCGACCGCGACGGTGACGGTCGCGCCCTCGAGGTCAATCAGCCCAGCGCCGGTGAACCACTTGTTGTTGAAGTAGTTGAGCGTATAGTCCTTCTTCATCTGGTCGAGGGCGGCATCTACTGCGGCCACCAACTCTGACCCCTTGGGGAAGATGAAACCGAGTTCCTCGGTGCTGGTGAGCGGCTCGCCCAAGAGGGCGATTTGCTCGGCGTTGACACCGACGTAGCCCTGACCGGCCACATCATCCATGACCACGGCGTCTACGTCACCGGAGATGAGCGCCTGCACGGCGATTTGGAAGGTGTCGAAGCCCAAGAGGCGCTCCTCACCCACGAGGTCGGCGGCGACGAAATAATTGGTCGTCCCCGGCTGGACGCCGACAGTGAAGTCACCCGCCGCGAAGTCCTCGACGGTGGTGAAGCGGTCTTCACCCGTGCGGATGATGAGGCGCTGCACCAGCGAAACGTAGCCCTGCGAGAAATCGACCAGCTCGCGGCGCTCCTCGTTGATGGTGATGCCGTCGGCGGCCATGTCATATTCGCCGTTGCTGACGGCCACAATCATGCCGTCCCACGAGGTCTCGACGTATTCCGGCACGCAGTTGAGCAGTTCGCTGCACATATAGTTCAGCACGTCGTAGTCCCAACCGACGGCGTTACCCTCGTCATCGAGGAAGTTGAACGGGCGGTAGCCGTTCTCGACCGCGACCGTAATGGTGCGCCCGCCGAGGTCGGGGAGGCCGCCTTCGGCCTCGGCTTCCTGCGCCGCCACGCCGGTGACGACGAGTAGGCATAACATGAGAAATGAAACGAACAGCTTACGCATAGGGGGTTACCTCTCCTGTTGGGGGGTCTCTACTGGTGATATTTCATCCCAGCTTAACATCCGCCCAGAGTGTAACCCGCCCAGCGTGGAGCGTCAACTGAATCTAGGCGGGCGCGCCGACCAATTCTGCCAGCCCGACGCGCTCGGCACTCACCTCCCATAGCCGCTTGGCGGCGGCGACATCCAGCGAGGCGGGCGCGGGTTCGACCTGCTTGCTGTTGGCGAAATATTTCCCCGTCACGTTCGCCAGTTCTGGCGCAGTGACGACATACAGCGAAGTCTTCGCGCCGTCGTCTGGCTTGGGCATGACGGCGGTATAAACGCGGTGCATCCACTTAGGCATGGTGCGCGACAGGTTCGTGCCGGCGCGCCAGCTCAAAGGTGAACAGGTGGTTCATCAGCTTGGTGTTGCTGTACTGTCCCCAGCCCATCATGCTGTAGCTCCCGGTCGATTCGAGGTCGTCAAAGTCCACTTTGCCGCGTGCGTGCAGGTTGGAGCTGAGGTTGACTATGCGCGACGGCGCAGACGCCTTCAGCACGTCCAGCAGCAGGTGGGTGAGCAGGAAATACGACAGGTGATTGACCGCGAATTGGGTCTCGATGCCGTCGGCGGTCAGCTCACGCTGGGCGGGAATAATGGCCGCGTTGTTGATGAGAATGTTGAGGCGGTCAAACTTGGTCTTGAATTCGTCGGCGGCGCGGCGCACCTGTGCCTGTACGCCGAGGTCGGCCAAAATCAGGTGGACGTTGGCGCTGCCGGTCGCATCGACGATGCTGGC
>JALONW010000104.1 GCA_025454725.1 Anaerolineae bacterium | reverse complement strand
TAATAAGATTACCTTTAATTTCACGAGTAAGGGTAAAGTCCTCGTCTTCAAATGCCACGACACTCCCATCATCACTGAAGAATTTCAGACGCAAAGTATGAGAGGTGTGATCGAGTGTTTGTGGATGATCGAGATCAACCCCGCTGACAGCCTGTGCATAGGCGTCACCTGACCAATAGGTTTTGAAGTCCGCGAGATTTTTGGTCTCATAAGCCCGGGCAAGTGCTTCCCATGCCAGCCAATAAGCGCTGAGAATGGCTTCTTGCTCTGCCGTAGATGGGGCAGCGCCGCGGTTATGGGTTGGGGTCAGCCAGCGAGCGTCATCGGCAGCGGGCAAAACCAGCGCATGTCCGCGGAAGATGGAGGCGGGATCGGCCCCCTCTTGGAAATACACAATAAATTGTGCCAGCAGCAGTATCCCCACCAGTGCGATGACCGCGCTAGCGCTGATTCCAACCACAAACAGGCCAAATTTGACCCGTGATTTACCCATCGCACTCCCCTTGCACAACGCGCAAGTAAGCGGGATTTGACTGCGCATTCATCACGGACGCGCGATAAACGAATGTTCCGGTTTCAGGTGGAGTGGGGATTCGTAGAGTCGCCTGCCCGCCAACCGTCCGCCCGTAGCCCTGCCCATCCGCCCATGTGAACATCACCAATGTGCCGTTTACGGCGGGATTTTCATCGGCATCTTGAACGGTTGCCACGAGCGACACCAAGTCACGTCCGTCACGGTAAACGCAGCTTGGCGAGAGATGTAGATCAATCGAATCGGCTTCACCCGCCGTCTGCACCAACTCTAGGGTTGAGGAAAACGCCGCTTTTGTGACCATCAAGCGGACTCTGCCCGGTTCGCCATCACTGGTGAATATGTAACGTCCCATCCCACCGTGGTAGACAAACCCACCTTGTATTTGTTTGCCGCTGGGATAGCGTATGTCAACTGAAAAATGCGAAGAGTCGTCCGCTGGGTTACCCCATTCATCGCGCGGGAGTAGAAGTAGGGTGACTTTGCTTTTACCATAGCCTGAGAGCGTATTTCCGGTTGAGAAAAAATCCCCCTCGACCACTTCACCGGCTCGAACCGTCAGGCTTTGACGGCGCTGCTCATCGCCGTAAATGACGATCACGAGGCTTTCACCTGCTTGGGTAATGCTTCCCGCTGGCACGCGCCATACAGCCACGCCTCCCGTGCCAAGGGTCAACGTCTCATCGAACGTTTGCAGGCCGTTGAGCAAAACAACCTGAACAGGCGCGCCAGCTGTACCGTCGGTAATCGCAACCGACAGCTCCCACGCTTCCCCAGCATCAATGTCCCACACGGCGTCGAGCTGGATTGGGTTGGTCGCGGGCTGCATAACACCCATCAAAAACACGCTGATGATCGCAACGAACAGAGCGGTTCGCCTTGAGTGATTCATCGGCTGTAGCCATAAATCAAGATTGACGGAACCGTTATGGCTGAGTCAACCAGACGTGGGCCATCGACGATTACGGGTAAATCAAGCGCTGTCATTTGTGGTTTAGGCGGCAGCACAAAGGTCAGCATATCGGTGGGTGCTATCGCCTTTTCCAGATATATCCCATCCACCCACGTGACTCGCCCTGTCTCATTCGTCTCAGCAACAAGGATACGCGGTATATCAACCGTCGATAGACCGGCATTGTAGAGCGTATTTTCCTCTAAAATAACCAGCGAGCGATCAAGATTATAGGAGGTTGGCACACCGCGCACCAGCAGCTCAACCGATGCAACATCCGTAATGTCGAGAATTTCTGAGGCTGCGGCGCCAGCGAAATCGACGCGGAACGGCGTCGTTTCATCGGGCCACAATTGATGCAGCATCAAGTCCATGACATTGGTCTCCGCAAGGCGGTTTCCGTCTTGATCGCGCAAGATGGCCGTGATGGTGACATGAGCAGGCATGGCAGATCGATTTGTAACTGCGCCCACCACACTGATCAATCCTTCAAAGCGGCCTTTAACTCTTCCGGCATCATGAGGTTCCGGCGTAAACCCAATCGGAATATCGGGCATATAGATCACGCTGATGGGGCTAACACTGAGCAAGGCACGATCCAACACACCCCGGCTCAGCGCTGTATCCTCCAGTGTCAGTAAGGGAAGGTCCAGAAAATATTCCACATCAGAAGTGGCGACGAAGGTTTCACGGGGCGGCGCAGGCAGTTCGACATTCAGCACCAACCGCCATTCCCCTTCTTCTCTGACCATCTGCCATGTCTCATCCACCGGGTATGTGCCTAGCGCGGTGAGCCACTCTGCCGTGACCTGTGCAGTCAGTGAATCATTGCCGTTTTCCGTTACCTTCATATGAAGATTTTCCAGCTTGGCAAATGAGGCAAGGATTCCCCCCTGCAATGACAACCACCTCAGATATTCTTCGGGCGTCATGTCGGTTGCCAAATAGGTATAGCTTTCGGTAAAGCGTTTGAAATCCAGCGCATCGTAATAGGCAAGCAGCACCGCTTCAGGAGACTGCGTTGCTTGATGTAACGTGCGCCATGCAATCACTCCTATGGCGAGCACCATCACCAACAGAAGCCCACCATAAATCAAGCGCCGTGGATGTGGGCTAAGGCGAATACTTGGGAAAAATCGTCGGGTAATGACTTTCCACAACTGCCAATGCTCACTTGGCGGAAGTGGCTCGCGGCGATCATCTGCTATCAACCAAAAATTCACGATACGCCATTTTGCAATCCAGCGCAGGATGGGTGTTCGCATGATCGAAAGTCGAAAGCGAGGGACAATCAGCATCGTAAAGAAGAAGACAAACAGAGTTACAAGCAAACTGCTCACAGGCAGCGCGCCCCACATGAAGCGCTGCCATGCAGGATACACCGTCACCGGGATGGCAGCAGGCAGTGGCGGGACATCTGCCCGTTCCCAGACTTGCACGTCGTTTTCCAGTTGGCCCAGACGATGCCAGCCCGCAAAGTACAGCAGCGGTTCATAGAAGTCATCGTTCACAAAGACATATTTAAGGTTGTAGCGCTGCGGATTGGTCACAAAGGCTTGCAGACTGCCCAAACCGGGAATACTGGTGAATTTCGCGCCGTCCAGCCGCTCGATGGGCGTACTGGTCAATTCTGGTAAACGCCGCGCACTGTGATAATTGCCTTCGACGTTGAGCGCCGTCGTTTGTGCGCTCAACCACGCCATCTGATCGCCAAACCCAAGCGTCAAATAACGCCAACGGTCGTGTTTATCTTTCGCCAAAAACTCCACAATTGGGGTCATGTCAACCGATGCGGGTTGAAATTTGCGATATTGCGTTAAGTTTGCCGTGAACAGCGCTAAGCCAATAAATGCGAAGGCCAACCCAAACACCACCACGACACGCCACATCCCGCCAAACGTCGCCGTGATCCATTGACCGAGGCGGCCGTGCAGCAAACTTTCTGCGAACAGCCCCGCAAACGGCAAAATAATGATAGTCGACCAAAACGTGAAGCGGTCTAACGTGAGGATGTAAAACGCACCTCCCAAGGCGAGCGCCGGGATCGGTGTCGTTCCGCCTGTGCCTAACAGCGCCATCACGGCCAAAGACGACGCTAAAATCCAGTTGTTCGTGCCGAAACCTTTATAGAACGCATATGGCAGAAAAGCCAACAGCGCGCCCCAAGGAATCAAGAAAAATACCAGCCCAGCGGCGCTGTTTTCGAGGAAACTGTCCCGGCTGGCATGGGGGATGGTGATCTGCGTGATGGGGTCGCTCCGGCTCCACAACCAATACGGCAGCACTGTCACCACCAAAACAACGATCAAGCCGACGCCAAACACCCCACATCGAAACAGCGCAGGCATCACTCGCGCAATGCGTTGTCGCGTTAAACGCCAGATATGTCTTAACCGAAATTTTTGTCCTTCAAAGTGATCCTCATTGAGACGCGGTGTGCGAAATTTTTTCAAAAGCACCGTGGCCAAAATTGGCCCGCTAAAAAACACCATACCAAACAAGGTGGTTACATGATGCCCAGCGGCGGCCATCATCAACAACGCCCAACTGCGAAACAGGTCGCTCACATCGCCGTCGTCTACCCAGCGCCAAACGAACGGCAGTGCGTTGAGCATAACCCCCATCACAAACATGGTGGGGAGCTGCCCGAATACATGCACGGTCTCCGCGATACTGCTGCTCACGACGGTCAATAAGGCGGCATACATCGCGGGACGCTGCGGCACCCACAAACGGCTGAAACGGTAAACGCCCAATGTTGTGGTCACGGTCGAAATCAACATGACGCTGATAAAGCCAAATGGCAAACTGCTGAACTTCGAGATCAATGCGGTGAGCTGATGGGTGAGCGGCGGATAGCTGACCATGGTGAAACCAGTGTACCAGCGCGGCTCCCAAGGGTTCCACCACGAACGATCATAATGATCGGCAAAGAAAATGTGGACATAAGCGTCGTAGGTGCCGCGATAGCTTCCCGCCAGCAGCAGTGCGCCGTGAAACAACAGCGTGCCAGCCAAAGCCAACACCAATAAGCGATGCTGGATAAACCATGCCTCAAATCGTGCCGCGTTCATGGTGTTAGCGCGCCTGAGACTCTAGCAGCGGGGCGGGTAAGAGCGGCAGTGTTGGATGGGAACGCAGCACACGCCACAATACCAAGATGAAGAGCAGGCCCATCAATAGAATTTGTATGGTAATGACCTGTGCCAGCGACTCGTGAAACAGGATGATTGCAATGACTTGGAGCGCCCCAGCCAAGATAGGCATCCATGTTTCGCCACCTTTACCTAAGGCGATTTGGTAAGTGACCACCAGATTCGTGAGCGTGTATAAAGCCGCTGCCAGTGCATACGGCGCGAGCAAATTTGACGCTGCGATATAAGCGTCGCCGTAAAGGAGGCGCACAATATCAGGCGCAAACAGGACCGCACCAGCAACCAACCCACCGCAGACAATGACTCCCCCACCGATAATGAGGAGTAGAATCGGGCGTGTGGGTTGATTGAGCGCCTGACGGCGTGCAATGAGGGGTATCAACAAAATGGTTAAAGGCAGCGCGCCGAAATAGACGATGCGGCCCAAGACGCTCACGGCGGCATAAAGGCCGGCGTCCTCTGGTGAAAAGAAGTTTTTCACGAGGAGAAAATCGCTGTTGGTAATCAGCATCTGCCCAATCAACACCAAACCCGTCATCCCGCCCAGTTGAAGCCAACCGCGCCGTTCCGCTTGAAAATTGGACGGCGCAGCGGCCTGTACAGGGTTAACGAAATGACGAAGTGCCAGCCAACCAATGAACCATGTCACAAGCATGGACTGGGCTAGACCCCAAATTGAACCTTCTAAACTTCGCCCCACTTCAATCAGCGCGTAACCGAGGGCAACGCTTATGCCCAGACGGACGATCCCCTCGCCAAGGTATACGGCGCTCATCCAGTAATACGCCCCTATTCCCTGCAAAAGTCCACGATCTGCCCCTGTGCGGATGAATAAGGGTATAGCGCCTATTACTGGCAGCAAAAGCCATACACCATCTAACTTAAACGCTGTAACCAGCAACGGCGAAAGCAGCAAAATCAGAACAGCGAACGCGCCACCTATGCCCCATCCTAGACGCCCAGTGTGTTGATAAAGCCTATGCAGTAGCATACTTTCATCTCGCGCTTGATAACGTGCTGCAAAGCGTGCCGTCACCGTCTGAAGCGCAGATGGGAAAAGTCCAATTAAGAGTTGTAAGGTAATAATTAATGTCAATTGACTGTAATCTGCTGGAGAAAGCAATCGCCCCATAAAAATATTGTGAATCAGATTAAGTCCATTAACGACGGTGCTCGACAGTAAAAAGACGAGACTCCCCTGACGAAGCAATCGGGCAACACGCAACAAGCGATGAACTTTCGGCGTGAGCATCTGCTCTACAAGCCAGTCGGCAGCACTTTGTAAAACATGCCTTGCCTGTGCAGAAACAGCCGATATTTCTCGCGCTTGAAGGCGATCTGCGATAGAGAATGGGAAGGTAAACCGGAGCGACAAAATCGGCATTTCGGAATTTGCCGAGGTCTCTAAGGTCATGGCCAATGTTTCATCGGTGACCCAAATAGCACCCGCAAGCAAGCGATGAGCTTGAGTTTCATCATGGGTTAACACGCTGGCGGCAGCTTCCATCCTTGTGGTGGAAATGATCGGCTCAGCTTCCAACAATGCTGCAAGCGCATCCCATGCGTAAGATACCAGCGGATACGTTCTGCCTGTCTGCGTTGTCAGCCAGCCGTGCTCAAGGTCAATATCCGCCTGTGCAAGAGCAGCTATGTCTGTGACCTGCACACCGTTCAGCAAAAGCAGAGTCACTGCCACACGAGCATAAGAGTCTGTTTGAGACTGGTGAAATAATCGCTGCCAATGTTGTTCGCTCATGATAGTCCGGGCAGATACATTGCCATATCATTCATCGTTATACCCTCATTGTAATAGCAATATGGCATAGATTTTTTACGCTTATCTCAAGAGTCACGGTAGGCTGCGGGCAAACATACACGTGATAAACATGTAACGCTTTGCCAGAACAGGTTTGTATCGGGTTTTACACCCTCAATGGGCAAGAATTGCCGAACTAGCGGCCTTCTTCAAAAGCCTTATAGATCTAAGTCAGACCTCGAACACGGTAGCTTGCAAGACATATATATGAATTCCAGCATAATGCAGTGAAATGCGAATCAGCAGCAAAGCCCATTTCAGAGGTGGACACGACTTAAGGTTTGTCTTCGGGATTGCTACATCAGTGGCAACAGCGCTATCTAACAAACGAGGAAAGCATCATTTAAACGTGGGGCTGTTTAGCACTTAATTTTAAACAGTGCAACTGAAACAAGCGATTGGCTTTATCGATGCTGATCCGAATCCACGGGATAAAACTTTCAACTTGGTCTAAGCGGCAGCGTAAAACAATGATATCCCCTGACGACGAAACACCAGCCTTATCAATCGGGGTGGTTTCGTAGTAAGCAGTCTGGAGAAAGGTATGCCATGTCGATGGAGCATTATCTGAAAGTACTACGGCAATGTTATACGTATTAGGATAGCTCGGCGTCGAGCTGGACAAATCGATGTCCATGTTCAGGATTTCGATATTTTGAAAGCAATCACACATCTCGCGCCTCGGAACACACATTACCACAGGGACGAATCTAAGCAAATATCACTTGTAATCTTATGAAATCACATAAATGTTATAGCTTGAGGATAGTACTTTCCTTTGGTTAAATTAAATTAGAATTTGATTAAATCACGATACAGTTTTCAAACCATTTTTGATAATTTTGCATTTATTCTAGATTGGGTTCGTGCCTGCTGCCGACATCCAACGCGTCATCCGACAGTGTGTTTGACATCCTGACAAGTGATTTATACAGTTTGATGTCAGCCACGCGCACGGGTTGAACACCCAGCGTCAGCACAGCCTCGGTCAGCGAATTTTCCAGTGTGCGACGCGCTGCATGTTTTCAGGGAAACAGGTCATCCCCAGTTTATGGTCTACTGAGCCCCATAGATTGGACACAGGGCTAAATGAAGTATCCTATGTTCAGGAAAGGGATGACAGATGCGAACGAGACGGAAATTCACAGGCGAGTTCAAAAGTCGGGTCGTGCTGGAAGTTCTCAGTGAGGAAAAAACCCTCGCTGAGGCGTGCAGGGAGTACAAGCTGACAGCCCAGACGGTCAAAGAGTGGAGAGCACAATTTTTGGCCTCCGCACCGCAGTTGTTCCAGAAAAGCGGCTCCGAGAGCGAGGACGAGGACGGAATTGGTCAGTTTGTCGGCAAGGGTCTGTACGAGGCCAGTCATGTGGTGGATTGGGTGCGTACTGCCCCTGATGGCCTCAACTATGCGCTTAGCCAAAGCTATGATGTGATGATTTTGGACATCATACTTTAAGCAACAACATGGAAGTTTACATCCATGGTGCAACTGGCGAGATCATTGAGGCGGAGCCAATAAGCGATTAGGTGCGAAGCGTAAATGGAACATCAAAGCGAGTGCTAGAAACCACCTACTTTTGATTTTTATTTGGTTTTCTTCCCCTAAAAACAATAATACTTCAAGAGAATAAACTAAAGATGCCCACTTCTGTCATTCTGCACTTGTTTCTGGAGTATCGCGCAGAAGCCACTTCTTTTTGGCCATCTTCGAGCGTTTCATAGGCCATCAAAACTTTAAGAATTTTATAGTCCAAGAGATCTGGAATCACAATTTGGTCTTCACTAGAGCTCTGAACGAAAACGGTTTGACCTTTGCGAGCTGATCAACGATTTCAGGCGTATTGTGGGCAAACTCAGCAGTCGAGCCGGCGCTGACATCACGGTCGATGGTCTAGTGAGGGTATAACTGCACCACACGATCAAACGTGATGCCTTCCGCTTGGGCTTCGTCGTGGAGCAGGACGATTAACGTCTGCCCATGCGCGGCCTGTTTGACTTCGTGCATCACCTGTGCGGCGGTGGTATGGTCAAGCGCTGCGGTGGGTTCATCCAAAATCCAGATGGGGGCATTACGCAGGAATACCCGCGCCAACGCGACACGCTGGCGCTGCCCACCGCTAAACTTGGCACCGTCCTCGCCTAATAGTGTTTCATAGCCGTCAGAGAGTGAGACAATGGCATCATGAATGTGGGCGCGTCGGGCAGCCTCAATAATTTCGGACTCGCTGGCGTCGGGACGTGCAAGAATGATGTTTTCACCTAATGTCGTGTTAAATAGATGCATCCGCTGGGGCAGCACGCCCATGATCGCCCGCACAGCGTCGGCGTCAAGCGTGCGTAAATCTTCCCCGCCCAACCGGATGACACCTTGCTGCGGTGTCAAGAGACCAGTCAACAAGCCTAACACGGTCGATTTTCCGCCACCACTGGGGGAAACCAGTGCAATATGCATACCGTGGGGGATATCGAGAGTCAGCCCCGGCACCACCGGCAGTGCCGGGTCATAACCAAAGGTCACGTCACTGAGTTGGAGGTCAAACCCCGTAGGGATGCCCTGCCCGTGGACGGGTGCAACGGGCTGAGTGTCGAACAAGCGCGCGGCGGCCACCTCGGTCATACCCCACTGCTGTGCTGCCTGTGTCAGGGGTTGGAACGCCTCAAACGCGGCTTGGGCGGCCAGTGCCAGCGCTGCCAGCCAAACCCCAGAGACAGTATCCAAGGTCAGCCACAGCACCGCCAACAGCGCCCCACCACTGAGCAACGCGCTGACCGCGTTGACCCAGCCATCAAGACCCGCGAGACGCGACTCCGCTGTGCGCACCCGCCCGATTCGGTCGTTTAGGTCGGCGAGGTGTGCGCCTTGCAGACCGTAAGCGAGGGTATCGGCCATCCCCTGCACCAGCTCGACGGCTTGCACGGTCAGACCCGCGCGTTCGACCACCACTGATTGACCGATGAGCTGCGCCTGTCGGTATGCCCACAGCGGCACGACCACCCCGCCGATTAGCATCAAACCCGCCGCTGCCACGCCTGCCCCGAAATCGAAGCTGGAAATCAAGACACTGGTGACGATGCCGACCAAAAGCGCGACTGCGAACGGCCCAACCGCCCGCAGGTAAACGTTCTGCAAGGTCTCGACATCGGCCACCACGCGCGCCAATAGGTCGCCGGTGTGCTGTGAGCCAAGCTGTACCCCGCTCAGGGGTTCAATCCGCTGATAAAAGCGCACCCGCAGGTCAGCCAGAAGGCGAAAGGTCGCATCGTGACCGGTCAAACGTTCGAGGTAACGGAACGCGGCGCGTCCTACACCCAGCCCCCGCACCCCGACGATAGCGAGGTTCAGCTCAGAAATCGAGGGACGCAGGGCGGCCATAGCGATTAACCATGACGAGGCCAGCGCCAAAAAGACACTGGCGAGGATGGTCAGCGCGCCGAAGGCCGCCGCCACCACAAAACGGCGCAGGTGCGGACGCATCAGGCTAAACACGGTCTGCATCGCCAACCTCCAAAGAGATGATGGTATCCATCACGGCGGCGGCGCGCAAGCCATGGTCAATCAATAGGACGGTCTTACCATGGGTCGCATGGTCAAGATGTTCGAGGATGTGTGCCTCGCTTTCCGGGTCGAGGTGGGCGGTGGGCTCATCCAAAACCCAGACCGGGGCATCGCGTAAAAATGCCCGCGCCAATGCGATGCGCTGTGCCTGCCCACGGCTGAGGCGCAGGCCGTTCTCCCCAACCGGCGAATCGTAGCCATTGGGCAGTTGAATAATGAATCCATGTGCATCAGCGGCATCAGCGGCGGCATAAACCTCCTCATCGGTAGCGGATGGACGCGCAAGCCGGATGTTGTCACGCACGCTCCCACTGAACAGGGTCGGGCGCTGCCCCACATAACCAACGTTCGCCCGCCATGCCTCCCAGTCGAAATTAGCGGCGCTGACGTCTTGACCGTGCAGGTAGAGCGTCCCGTCGGTTGGGGGAACAAACCCCATCAACAGGTGGGCGACGGTGCTTTTTCCGCCGCCGCTCGTCCCAACCAGCGCGACCCGCTGCCCCGATGTGAGGTCTAAAGTCAGCCCTGATAAGGCAGAGGTATTCGCTCCCGGATAGGTGTACGACACCCCCACAAGATGAATTCCGGCGGTGGTCGGCGCAGCCTGAAGTGTTGGCGGCGCGCTGACAGGCGTCAGTGCATCGAACAACGCCCATGCATCATCAGCGGCGGCTTTACTGCCCTCCGCCGCATGGAAACGTGCTGCCAAGGTTCTCAGCGGGGTATAAAACTCGGGGGCGATGACCAGCACGAATAATCCCGCCTCAAAGCTGACATTGGCCGCTAGCAGGCGCAGCCCAATCTCGACCGCGATAATGGCGATGCTGAGGGAGGCCAACAGTTCTAAGGCAAACGCCGACAGAAAAGCCGTCTTGAGAACCTCAAGCGTCGCCTCACGAAAATTATCGGTCACGCGGGCGATGATGGCAGTTTGAGGGCGGCTGCGGTTAAGGAGTTTAAGGCTCTGCAAGCCTTGAAGCACATCCAAAAAATGCGCGCTGAGTCGCCCCATCTCGGCGTGACGGCGGCGGGCTTGGGCGCCCGCTGCCATCCCAATCAGCGCGCCAA
>JALONW010000471.1 GCA_025454725.1 Anaerolineae bacterium | reverse complement strand
TACCCGGTCAGCCACGGGTGATTGCCGAAGATGAGATGCAAGGCAGGCGTGGCGAGCCAGAGCCATACTATTATTGGCTGTTGGTAGAATATCCCCTATAAATATCCATCAGAGCGTATTTTAATCAAGCGGGCGCGCAAGCGTTGCCCCTACAGCTTGTCCCGTCTTGGGCGGAAATGACATCGGCAGCGATGACCCGTTCTGTAGTGCGCAGCTTGCCGAGCCGCTCGCCGTTTATCACCCATCACCAACCTTTTGAGGAATAATATGGCCGACGCTGTATATGTCCAAACCCACCCCGTCCACCACGCCACCGCAGGCGATGAAGGCGCGCCGCCCATCATCATGCTGCACGGGTGGGGCGCGTCGTCTGAGCTGCTCAAGCCGCTGGGCGACCGATTGGGCAAACAGGGATACCGCGTCTATATGCCCGATCTGCCCGGTTTCGGCCAGACCCCGCCCCCGCCCAGCGCGTGGGGCGTTGCCGACTATATGGCCTTCGTCTTGGGCTACGCCGATGCGCTTGGTGTCGGGCGCGCCCACTGGTTCGGTCACTCGTTCGGCGGGCGCATCAGCCTGATGTTGGGCGCAGACGCCCCCGACCGGGTAGACCATATCGTGTTGGCCGACAGCGCGGGAATCCGCCCGGCGCAGGGCGCAACCTCGGCGGCGACGACGGTGTTAAAAGGGGTTAAGCGCGGACTCGGCGCGGTTGGGTTAGGCGGGCTGGCCGAGAAATTGGCCGGGCGCTACCGGACAGCGGTTGGGTCGTCGGACTACAACGCAGCCAGCGGCGTGATGCGCGAAACCTTCCTCAAGGTCATCGACCAAGACCTACAGGCGTGGGCGGCGCGCATCCAAGCACCGACTCTGCTGCTGTGGGGCGACCAAGACCAAGATACGCCGCTGGCGGACGGTCAGCGCTTAGAGCAGCTCATCCCCGACGCCGGGCTGGTGGTCTTCAGCGGGGCAGGGCATTACAGCTACCTCGACCGCGCCGCCGACGCTGCGGTGATTATCAAGCAGTTTCTGGGTTGAGGGAAATTGACATCTAACACGATTTAAGGGGGGAAATACCATACCATGACCAAAATCTTGGTTACCAACGACGACGGCGTACACGCGCCGGGCATCTTTGCGCTGTCTCAGGCCATGCGCCAGTTGGGCGACGTAACAATCTTTGCGCCTGCCACCAACCAGAGCGCCAGCGGCCACAAAAAGACCCTGTTTGCCGAAATTCCGGTCGCCCAGACCACCCTGCGCGATGGCTACCCGGCCACCGCCATCACCGGTTCGCCCGCCGACAGTGTGTCGATGGCCGCGCTGGGCATCTGGCAGGACTGGCCGCCTGATATTGTGGTTAGCGGCATCAACCGGGGCGGCAACATGGGTCAGGACATCACCTACAGCGGCACGGTGACGGCTGCGCTGGAGGCCGCACTGACCGGCGTTAAGGCCATCGCCTTCTCGCTGGACAACATGGAGGCCAACGACCCCGCCGACTACGCCGAGGCCGCCCGCGTCGCGGTCGAAGTGGTCAAGGTTGCCTTGGCGCGTCCGCTGCCGCCGCTGACCATCCTCAACGTCAACATCCCCAAGATTGACCGGGTGAAGGGGCTGCGTTTGGCGCGACAGGGCGTCCGCATCTACTTCGACGAGCTGGTCCCGGTCAATGACGATAAGTCGGTCTATCGCATCACCGGCCCCGCGCCCAGCGGCGTCTATGACACAGTTGGCACGGATGTCTGGGCGGTCCACCGGGGCTACGCCAGTATCACGCCCATCCACCTCGACATGACCGCCCACCAGTTCATGGCCGAGCTGTCGGTGTGGGATATTGAGATATAGGGCCTAGTCTCATCTTTGTCCCTCTCCCAAGGAGAGGGATTTTTATTGTGTGACATTTGTAATGCTTACGATGTTTTAAGGTGCTTCGGCCCTACAGCATGAATGGTCGCTGCAGACGGTTTTTTGCGCCCAAACACGGGGCATTTTGTGTAGGGGCGCGCTCGCGCACCCATCAGCGGTCTTTCTAGAAACCTTCTGACGTGCGATAGAAAAGCAGTTCAGACCGTTCATGGTGAAAGACCGAATCGCCCGTGATTTTTCGTTTGACGATTTTCTATCTCTCAAGGAAAGCGGCCAATTTCGTCAAAGACGACCTCGACCCGGCTTCGTTGTCTTCAGGGCGTATCCCGAATGGGATGTTTTCACACACCACCGTTACCTGCGTGCCGCCTGCGACATCTTCCAAGCTCCACGTGAGTTTCATCTCGCCAGCAAAGGCCGGGTCGGGCGACTCAAACTCAGTGAGCCAGACGATTTTCTCGTTCGGTACCAACTCACTAAAGGTGCCGCGAAAGGTGTCCACATTGTTCGACGACTTTCCGCCTCTGCCGTCCGGTGTGTCCTCGACTGTGGGGTAGGTCAGCGACATGTGGATTTTGCCGCCCTGATGCGGTTCCAAGATGTGGACTTCGCCAGTCATGGTGTCTGGGGCTAACCAAGTGGCCAGCGAGTTTGCGTCCAAAAATGCGGCATAAACTGCGCGGCGCGGCACTTTGATGACCTGTGAAACCCGGGTGGTTCCACCCGTTGGTGGTGTGTTAGGCGTTGTCATCCCAAGATCTCTCCTCAAATATAAGTGAGAACATCTTTTCTAAGGATACACACGACTGTACCGCTGTCAAACGATGGTGTGGGAAAGCACAGGGCAAACGTATCTCAAGACCAATAACAAAAAAACAGGTCAGGAAATTTTCCTGACCTGTTTTCGTTTGTTGCTCCACAGGTTGGATTCGAACCAACAACCCATCGGTTAACAGCCGATTGCTCTGCCGTTGAGCTACTGTGGAATGGCGAACGACATCATTGTAACGGACTTGCCACTGGTGTCAAGGGGCAGGCCGCCGCGTGCCAAAAGCGCCCCGTGGTGTGTTATACTCCCCGTATTGACGACGGTATAATATCCCCACC
>JALONW010000470.1 GCA_025454725.1 Anaerolineae bacterium | reverse complement strand
ATGCACGCCCATCTGGTCATGGAGGCGGTCGGTGGTCTCTTGGCTGTCTGCGCGCCGGTAGCTGATGAAGACGTTAATCATGGGGGAGCCGTTCGCGGGGGGATTGAGAGGGTGAGTAATGTCACTCCATGCTACCGCATACCTCCGTTTGGGTCTAGCGAACTATTCTGACCCCATCAGCTCAGACCCGACCGAGAACCGCTCGCCCTCCATTACGAGTCGGTACACCCAGTCCGATAGTCGTATATCGTCCTGTTCGATGGCGTAGAACAGGTCAAATGATAGGCTGGTATGCGGTGTGGTCAGCGCCTCTGGGTCGAGGCCGTGGTCCGTCAGGAAATAGAAATATGGAAGGTCGGTATCGTCCACAGCCTGCATGGAGGCGCGCATCTGCGCTGACCATGCCGTGCGGTAATCGGCATCGTTCGGCACACCGTCGAGGTAGGCGTTGAAGTGGATTAACACCTCGTCATAAATTGTGTTGATGTGCAGATAGGTCACATTCGGGGCGGTGGTCTCGGCGTACTGCCGATAGACCCCGCCGATGAGGTCTTCGGTGACGGTGAATCCTAATGATTCGGTATTGGCCTGCCATACTTCGCCGACAATCTGCGGCCATTGTTGGGCGTTGAGGTATGAACCATCACCGATGTGGTAGAGGTCGCTGGCGGGATACTGTGCCGCAATGGTCGGCAGCCAGAACAGCGAGCCAAACGCCCCGGCGCTCTCGCCAGAGACCACCAATTTTTCGGGTGCGGCGGGGAAGGTCTCGAACACCCACGCCAGCGCCTCGGTCACGTTCTGGCGACCGTTGTGGTGCAGGGTGAACGGGTCGCCCTCTCTGCGCTGATAGGTTGGGTGAGCGCTGCCGATGTGGAAATCTGCCGTGCAGTAGGGGATGTAGACGGCATTCCAAGTGTGGAAGGGATTTTCAGGGTTGCTGGTGCTGAACACTCCATCCAAGATGGCGCGGAGGATGTCCCAGATGTTGGCGAAGTAAAAGCCTTCAAAATTGTTGAGGGTAATGGGTTGGGCGCTGGTCTCGGCATCCCACGCCGCGCCGCCCCCGACAAAATGCACCAGCAGGTTATCCGATTCACCTCGCCGGGCGTAAATGCGGTAGTCTGTGCCGTCACTGCACTGGGTTTGGTCGCTCAGGTCGATGCGCGCCCATGTATACGGCTCCAGCGCGTGGAACTCGTCCACCGTCAGAACGGCTTGCGCATGGGTGAGGCTGCTGTAGAGCAGGAACCCGCCGCCGACCACGAACATCACCAAAAGCCCCAAACAACCGAAAATAGCAGTGAAAACGCGGCGCGCCATGCACAATCTCCTCGCAGGGTTGATTTAGGCTTGTCCCTGTATTGTGGCATCACCTGTGAAAAACCGGTTACGTCCAATCTGACCGGGGCGTTATTAACCGCGCTCGCGGTAGAGCGTCAGGTCAACCACCCCGACCATCGCGGCGGTATCCAGCGCCCCGCCGAGAAAAGCCGCGATGCGCGGGACGTGTTCGGACGGCTCACACACCAGCCCAGAATACGGCACATCAAGGAAGGTGGTCGAGGGTCGCACCGCCAGCCACGCCCGTACCGCGCTCAAGTGGCTGGCATATTCCTCGGCCAAACTGTCGGCGTCGGACGCCTGTACCGGCTTGCCCAGCCGTTCCAACATCGCCTGCTGCGAGCGCACCACCTCGCTCAGGTCACGCTGCATGAACAACACCTGCGCCGCGACGCCATCGGGCAGCGCCCGCAGCAGGGCCGACACAATTTTGACTCCGCGCCCGCCCGCTTGCGACAGCCACGCTGTCTCACCGATGTGCATCCGCTTGACCGGGCTGTACTCGAAATAGCCGCGCGGGTTGCTCTCATCAGGGGGGCGGTGGGCGTCGGTGAGTAGGGACAGGCCGCCCGCGCCGAGCATCTGCATCATCAGCGAGGTCCCGGACCGGGGCAGCCCGCTGACAATCACGACCGGCGGGGTGGATTTGGGGAGGAGACGGGTAAACCAGCTCACAGGCAGCTCTAGTGCCGCTTGCGGTTCTGGTCGGCCTCAAAGCGGCGCAGCGCCTCGAGCTGCACCCGCGTCGGGTTGATGAACGGGCGGACGGCGCGGATAGTGTCCAGCGCCTCGTCCATGCTCAGGCCGGTGCTGATGAGGTAGGCGGCGGCCATGGTCGGGGCGCGCCCAATGCCCCCCGCACAGTGGATATAGACCTTCTCGCCCGCCTCAATGCACTCCCGGATGAAGCTCACCCCTGTGGCGAGGTGGTCATCGACAATGGGGTCGTCGTCGATGGTCGGCAGATAGCAGTAGTTGGGCAGCGCGAGGCCGTACTCGGCATCGTCAAATTCGACGCGCAAATTTACCCCGGCGGTGATGCCCTGCGCCTCAAGGTGCGCCTTGCCCTTCTCATCGTACTGCGGCCCCACATAGAGCTGGTCGGTCACTTGGCTGAAGCGGAGCGGTGGTATCCCGGTCACTTTGGCAATCCCCCGGCCATAGGCCCAGATGATGGTCGTGCGGACGCCTTGAGTCCGCAGGCGTTCGGTCAAGATACGTGCGCCCTTGCGGACGAAGCGGATGGGTTTGGGCAGCATCGGCGTCACGGCGGTGGTTTCCTCTTACAACATGCGCCGCCCATTGTCCTACCCATGCGGGGCGGAGTCTAGGGCGGTGTTTGGCGCTTTCCCCCCACCTGTGTCATCATAGCGTCGAGTGATGGACAAGGTGAGAGCAGGGACAACTCCATGAAAATCGGGCTGCAAATCGTGTGGTTCAACTGGGGCGACGCCCCCATCCGCGACACGCTCATCAAGGTCGGCAAGGCCGCTGATTCGGCGGGATTCGACAGCCTGTGGGTGATGGACCACTTCTTCCAGATGGAAGGGGCTGGCCGCCCTGAAGACCCGATGTTAGAAGCATACACCACCCTCGGTTTCCTCGCAGGGGTTACCCAGAAAGTGACGTTGGG